>CAMNBY010000193.1 GCA_946533615.1 uncultured Clostridia bacterium | reverse complement strand
TGCTGACTATCGGCAGGAACGGCCTGTTCTACAAAAATGCAGAGCATTACACAGCCTATGGCGCAGGCAGGATAGCCAAATCCTACGGCCCGATACATACCGTCTTCTATGTGATGCTCATTGTTTACTTTGCGCTTGGTGTTGCGGCCCTGATCTACAGCATCTTCAAGAAGAAGGACGTCTCCAACAGGATAATCTACCTCCTGCTGTTCACGGAGTTTTTCTCGATCAGCTGCTATTTCCTGCAAAAGGCCATCAATATCGAATTCGTGCCGCTGTCCTATTTCATAGCGCAGATAATGTTCCTCTTCATCGTTCATCGCATCTGCCTTTATGACATCGACGACACCGTCGTTGACAGCCTCGTCCAGACAGGCGATACGGGCTTTGCTTCGTTTGACTTCAAGCTCAACTATCTCGGCAGCAACGAGACCGCAAAGAAGATGATGCCCGACCTGCGAGAGCTTACTGTGGATAAGCCCGTTTCCAACAGCGAAAAGCTTAACTCCACCGTCATCAAGTGGCTTGTCGCTTTCAAGGAGGACGAGAGCCAAAACAAGATAGTCTACGAGGCCGACGAGCACATCTATCTTGTGAATATCAACTACCTCTATGACGGCGCTCACAAGCGCGGGTATCAGCTGTTCATGACCGATGACACCCAAAACCAGAAATACATCGCGCTCCTTGACCGATACAACACCGACCTCCGCCGCGAGGTCGCCGAAAAGACCGCCCACATCGTCGAGATGCACGACAACCTTGTGCTCAGCATGGCGACCATGGTCGAAAGCAGGGACAATTCTACAGGCGGACACATCAAGCGTACCAGCGTCGGCGTCCGTCTGCTGATCGACGAGATAATGAAGGAAAACAAGCTTGGGCTTACCGAGGAATTCTGCAAGGATATAATCAAGGCGGCGCCTATGCACGACCTCGGTAAGATCGCCGTTGATGATGCTATCCTCCGCAAGCCGGGTCGCTTTACGGACGAGGAATACGAGATAATGAAGACCCACGCCGCCGAGGGCGCCCGTATCGTACACGAGATACTCAAGGGCACCGACGACCGCGAGTTCCATCACATCGCCGAGAATGTCGCCCACTACCATCACGAGCGCTGGGACGGCTCGGGCTATCCCGACGGCCTGAAGGGCGAGGAGATACCCCTCGAAGCCCGCATAATGGCTATCGCCGACGTTTATGACGCCCTCGTCAGCAAGCGCGTCTATAAAGAGAAGATGTCCTTTGACAAGGCCGACGCCATTATTATGGAAGGCATGGGCAAGCACTTCGACAAGCAGCTGGAGCCCTACTACGTCGCCGCAAGGCCACGCCTCGAGGAGTATTACAGCTCCATCGAGTGCTGAACTGCTGTGCCGATAAGACAAAATACGCCAAAGCGCCTGTCTTGACAATCCTGCCAAAATAAGGTATAATGAATAAATGAAGAACGAAAGAACACACTGTTAAAAGGAGGCTTATTTATGGCTTATAATTCAAATTCAAGAAGATCGTTCGCAAATCCCGCCATTAACAGGGTCAACGATTTCGCCGATTCCTACGGCATGGCGGAGGCCGCGTCCTATAAGGGCATTTTTATGAAGATCGCCTACTTCCTCGGCGTTGTGCTGCTGGGTGTCGGCGCTTTCTTCTATACTCACCACTACTTTGCGGCTAACGGCTACGCAGGTACATCCGCCGCAGGCATAACTATCTATAATAACGAGGTCGCCATTATGATGGGTGCGTGGGTAGTTACACTTATCGCCGGGCTGATAGCGGCTTTTGCGATACGCACTATCCCCGTAACAGGCACTATCTACTGCGCCGGCATGGGCTATGCGCTGTCTATCACGTCCTTTATCTACGCTGCCCAGTATCGCGGCATCGTTGTAGAGGCTCTTGTCCTGACACTGCTCATCATCGCAGCAATGGCCTTCCTCTATCTTAAAGGGATAGTCAGAGTAGGGGAGCGCTTCAAAACCATCGTCCTCACTGCTCTTATCGCCTCTCTGATCGGAAGCCTCGCATTCTTGCTTATCAGCCGCATCGCACCCAACAGCGCCCTTGTGGCTTCCATTACCAAGATGCAGAACGGCCCTGTCGGCATCCTGCTGGCTTTGATAGGCGTTATCATCGGCGCCTGCCTGCTGCTGATAGATTTCGAGACCATCGTGCAAGCTGTTGAAAACGGCGTGAACGCCAAGTACGAGTGGTACTGCTCCTACAGCCTGATGCTCAGTGTGATCTATATCTATATCCGCGTCCTCGAGCTTCTTGCAAGGATCCAGAATTCCAAAAAGTAAGCCCCGCCTTTGAAAAAGTCTGTTGAAAAACACCTTTGACAAACCGCAGACAAAGTGATAGTATATAATTAAAGTGTGCAGCGAAAGCATAAGTCCGGCTTATGCTTCCGCTGTATTTTTTGTGCAAAGGCAACACCGCTATCCCTCGCGGCCTTCGGTATGCGCGACGCGATCATGCCTATCACCGCCTTTGCCTTTGGCATGGGCAGCAAGCACCGTATCCGCGAGGCTGTCCGTTGGGGCCAGCTCTATACATTCATCATAATGCTTGTCGGAACACTGGGGCTCGAGGTGCTTGCAAGGCCGCTTTGTTCGGTATTCGGCCTCTCGGGAGATACCGACAGGCTCTGCCTTGCGGCAATTCATATTATCACCCTCTGCTTTGTGTTCGCCGGGATAAACATAGCAGTTCAGGGCGTGTTCCAGGCTCTTGGCGCAGGCATAAGCTCCCTCATCATCTCGGTATGCAGGCAGGCTCTGTTCGTCTTTCCGTTGGCGCTGCTGCTCTCGAAGGCCGCTGAATGGTCGCTCTCAAAGATCGACCTCGTCTGGTGGACGTTTCCCTTGACCGAGCTGCTCACCGCCGCAGTATCGCTTCTCCTGTACCGCGGCGTCAAAAAGAGAACCGAAGCCCTGTTGTCCCGCTCCTGAGAAGTTTCAAAAATATTATAGAATATTTGCTTTTTTTACCAAAAAGTGTTGTAAAATTGTTGATTATATGGTATAATACTCCTATATGAGCCGTGCTGGCTCAGATCGGAGTTGAAGAATATTGAAAAAACACATTAGCAAGCTGGTCTTCGGCGCCCTTGTCGTGATCTTTACCATCTGCTGTGCAGTGAATGTCCCGATAGGCGATGCCGTAGGCTCGGTGTGGTCGCTGCTGCCGCCTATCGTCGCTATCGGCCTTGCGCTGATAACGAAGGAGGTTTATTCCTCGCTTTTCATAGGCATTCTTGCAGGCGGCACTATCTACGCCATCTCCCAGAGCTCGGGCGTTGACGGCGTGTTCATGACGGTCGTGAATGACGGCCTTATCTCAAACCTTGCCGACCCGTACAACGTTGGTATACTGATCTTCCTCGTTGTGCTCGGCGTGATAGTCGTTATGATGAACAAAGCAGGCGGAAGCCGTGCTTACGGCGAGTGGGCAGAGGTACACATCAAGACCCGCACAGGCGCTACGCTTTCCACGTTCTTCCTTGGCGTGCTGATCTTCGTCGATGACTATTTCAACTGCCTCACCGTGGGCTCTGTTATGCGTCCCGTAACGGACAAGCATAAGATCTCCCGCGCAAAGCTGGCATATCTTATCGACGCCACCGCCGCTCCTGTCTGTATCATCGCGCCTATCTCGTCATGGGCTGCCGCTGTCAGCGGTACCGCAACAGACGTAGATGCCAGCGACGTAAACGGCATCGAGCTGTTTATCAGAACTATCCCTTATAACCTTTACGCTCTGCTCACACTGGTGATGGTCGTCTTCATCGCGATCTTCCACGAGGACTACGGCCCGATGAAGAAGCACGAGGACAACGCCGCCAAGGGCGACATCTTCACAACCCGCAGCACCGTCTATCCTCCCGATGACCAGCCGACCCACACCAAGGGCAGGGTCATCGACCTCATCATTCCTGTTCTTACGCTGATCGTCTGCTGCGTGGTAGGCATGATATATAACGGCGGCTTCTTCAACGGCGAGAGCTTTGTGAGCGCCTTTGCCAACTGTGATGCCTCCGTCGGCCTGTCGCTTGGCTCTGTTATCGCCCTGCTGCTGATAATAGTTTACTTCCTTTGCAGGCGCGTGCTTACCTTCAGCGATTGTATGGAATCTCTTCCCGCAGGCTTCAAGCAAATGGTGCCCGCGATCCTGATACTTACCTTCGCCTGGACGCTCAAGTCCATGACAGGTCTGCTCGAGGCAGGCGAGTTCGTTTCGGGACTTGTCGAGAGCGCAACAGCCATCAAGGTGCTGCTGCCCGCGATACTCTTTGTGGTCGCTATCGGCCTCTCCTTTGCAACAGGCACCTCCTGGGGCACGTTCGCTATCCTTATTCCCATCGTTACCGATGTGTTCAGCAAGCAGATGGCTGACGTCACCACCACCGAGGGCATTCCCTCAATGGTAATAATCTGCATCTCGGCCTGTCTTGCAGGCGCTGTCTGCGGAGACCATTGCTCACCGATCTCGGATACGACGATCATGGCCTCGACAGGCGCCCAGTGCGACCACGTCAACCACGTTTCCACTCAGCTGCCCTACGCCTTTACGGTCGCAGGTGTCTGCGCCGTCGGCTATATCTTCGCAGGCTTCGTCCAGAACGTTTTCGCCGTTCTCGGCCTCTCGCTGGCGCTGCTCATCGGCGTTCTGCTTCTGATAAAGTTCATAGTAGGAAAGAAGGACGCTGCACAAGTAAGCACAGATGCTTAGAAGGATATAGAAGTAGTATAAACAAAACAGCACTTCACGTTATGGCGTGAGGTGCTGTTTCTGGTCTTATCATACTATTTGTTATTATCTCTTAAAAAACCGAACCCCCGGCGCTTTAGCGACGAGGGCGTTTTGGCTGGGGTAAAAGGATTCGAACCTTTGAAATGCCGGAATCAGAATCCGGTGCCTTACCGCTTGGCTATACCCCAATATTCGGGAAAGTAATTTGGCTGGGATAGCTGGATTCGAACCAGCGGAATGGAGGGATCAAAACCCTCTGCCTTGCCACTTGGCTATATCCCAATGCTTTCCCGTTTAAATTACTGCTGTGTCATACAGCTTTATTATTATACCACTATTCTCTCAGGATTTCAAGAAAAAACCGCAAGCTTTAACAAAATGTTTACAAAAGGCAGTAAAACACCTGAAAACCGCGGCGCTTATGAACAAGCAACAAGCTCGGCGTGATAATAATACACCCCTGAGCACAATGAAGGCTCAGGGGCAAGGCTTCCGTATAGGTGTTGTTTTACGCCGCTTCTTTATTTTCTTCCTTTTGAGGGACAGAGCTCGGCCAGCGGACAGCCCTCGCAGCGAGGGCTCCGCGCTCTGCAAACATCACGCCCGAACAGCACCAGCCTGTGACACAGATCGGAGCTCTTATCGGGGTCAAGTATCTTCCACAGATCGGCCTCGACCTTTGCGGGCTCGGTGTTCTTTGTCAGGCCGAGCCGCCCCGTGATGCGAATGCAATGCGTGTCCGTTACCACCGCGGGTTTCCCGAAAACGTCACCCATTATCAGGTTCGCGGTCTTTCTTCCGATGCCAGGCAGGGTAGTGAGCTCTTCAAGCGTGTCTGGTATCTCGCCGCCGAAGCGCTCGATGATCTCGGTACACATGGCTTTTATGGACGCAGCCTTGGTCTTGTAAAGCCCGCAGGGACGAACTATCTCTTCGATCTCGTGTACATCAGCCTCGGCAAAATCGGTGATCGTGCGGTACTTTTGGAATAGCACCTTTGTCACCTGATTGACCCGCTCATCGGTACACTGAGCGCTCAGCCTGCCTGCTATCATCAGCTCGTGAGGCTTCTCGTAAACAAGCGAGCACAGCGCATCGGGATAGCGCTCTTCGAGGAGCCTGCAAACCTCGAGGGCCTTTTCTTTCTTCTTCACGGCTTATGCCCAGGGATCCTGCGACTTGGGAGTGCGAATGTCCGCGCAGAGGAACTGCTCCCAGAGATACCACTTGTCACCCTTGCTGCGAAGCGTCACCGCCCTCGGAGAATCTGCTCCGCCGGATCTCAGGAACAGCTTTGCATAGCCCTCCTGCTCGTAGGTGTAGGGGTTGCTCTCGATAGTGACCGAGAATGGCCTTTCGGGAGTGTAGTCGTTGTCAGGGGCTGCGCCCTTGAAATAGGAGAAGGGAACATACTTCTTGTCGCTGAACCTGTCGCGCAGGAACTGCTTTTCGTAGGGCGACAAAGGCTGGGGACCCTTGAGTGCGTTCAGCATCTCAATGCCGATCTCGGGAGCTGCCGCGTAAGCGCAAAGCGCACAAACGGTCAGCGCTGCGGTCTTGTAAGGCGAGTCGAGCACGCCTTCGGGGGTCGCCATAAGCTCTGCGGCACTCTCAGGCAGGGCAGCAAAGGTAAATGTTTGCACTCCTGTGGGCTTTGCAGCCTGGGCTGCGGGAGCGGTCTGATTGTTCAGGTTGTCAAAAATACTCACTTTCACCATTCCTTTCGGGTCGATTTTCTGTATTATAACACGTTTTGTAAAAAATATCAAGAGGCTTATTCCTTTGCAGGCGCCAGCGCTTCAAGGCTCAGCATGATCTCGCTGAAATATCTGGGGCTGACATCATTTATCTTCATCCACCCCTTGCGTTCCTTGCTGTAGTAATTCGGCACCTTGTCAGCGCCAGAAAATACCAGCTCGCCGAGAGTGACTTCCTCGCCCTCAAAGTCGTAGACCGAAATGGAAGTCCCCGAGAACACGAGCATAGCGCCGCTGCCTTCGGTGGTAACAGTTCCGTCGGGAGCAGTTATCCGCCTCTGCGGGTCAAGTCTGTAGAAGTAATAGAAAATTCCCGCATCTTCGGCCTGACCCTTGTACCAGCCAAGCTTC
>CAMNBY010000192.1 GCA_946533615.1 uncultured Clostridia bacterium | reverse complement strand
GGGGCGGCCCTCCCTTGCAGGGCACGCCCCTCTTTCAAAACGCTCCCCCGGAGCGTTTTGAAATTCACCCCCGTGCGGAGCGCCCGTTGGGTAGGGGGTTTCGCCGACTGCGGTCGGCGACCAAGGACTCTGTCCGATTTCGTCCGAGTTTATGCGAGGACAAATTACGGATCCTGCCAAGGGCTAAGGCCGCCCTTGGAACCGGCCGGCTTGGGGACAGCGAGGTTTTAGCAAGGCCTTGCGTGAGCAGTTTCCTCTTGCTCTACTCTTGTTCGGGCTTTTTCCTCTCACTCTATCCTGCTGACCCCCACCGTATCGCGAGGACTATCCGGCACATTTCGCTGTTGTGAGGCGGCTTGCCGCCGTTCTCGCGGATTGCGCACCCGCGCCCGGGGCGAGCTTGCCGCCGTTCTCGCGGACTGCGCACCCGCGCCCGGGGCGAGCTTGCCGCCGATCACGCGGACTAAAAAAAAGAATTGTTATAGTATTCCGCTGTCCTCATAACGTCTGCCTGTATCCTTGCGCGGAGAGTTCTTATGTCGTTGAAGCGCTGCTCGGGGCGCAGGAACTCGTCAAGGCGTATATCAACTGTTTTCCCGTAGAGGTCGCCCTCAAAGTTCAGGATAAAGGTCTCTGCGAGGGGGGCTGTCTTTTTCTCTATGGTCGGCTTCACGCCAACGTTTGCGACGCCCTTGAGCTCTCTGCCGCCGACACTCACTCTCGCGCAGTAAACACCGAACCTCGGCAGGACTATGCCTTCGGGGAGGCGCTGGTTGATGGTCGGGAAATTCCAGGTGCGGCCGATCTCGTTGCCGTGGATAACGGGCAGCGTATACCCGAAGGTATAGCCAAGGAGCTTGTTGGCCTGCCTGATCTCTCCCGTGCGGATAAGCTTTTTTATCCTGCTGGAGCTGACCTGTGCGCCGTCCATTTGCAGCTTGTCGAGCACAATGACGTCAAACCCGAGGCGCTCGCCCTCTCGCCTGAGAAGTGCTGCATCGCCGACGGCTCCCCTGCCGAAGCGGAAGTCCTTTCCGCAGACAGCACAGCCGCAGCCGAGCCTTCCCACAAGCACCTGCTCGATAAAGGCGGCAGGCTCCAAAGCTCTCAGATCCTTGAAGTCGGGCGCGTAGATGTATTCGATACCCAGAGCCGAGAGGTGCTGTGCCCTGTCCTCCTCGGTGAGAAGGCGCTCGTTCTGGGGCTTGGTGGTCAGCGTGCCGCTCTTGAAGCTGAACACTGCGGGCGAAAGTCCGCGGCTCTTCTGCTCCACGGCCTTGTCCAGAACCAGCCGATGTCCCAGATGCACTCCGTCAAAGATGCCAAGGGCGACGGCTGTGCGCTGTCCCTGACCGATGCCCTGTTCGGTTATTTCCTGCATTTATTTTCACTCCCCGTGAAAATTCCTGATGGGTCTTACCTCGTTCTTTTCGTTCACACGGGCGATGCCGATGAACCTGCCGTCATGTCCGAAGACGCGGAAGGAGCCTTCGGGGGCGGCTATCTGTTCGGAGCGCAGCTTCACTCCGTTTTTATAGAGCCTTTCAAAATGCTCGCTGAGAGCAACGTCGGGCAGGTCTTCAAAGAGATCCTCCACGGGAGCGATCAGCTCGCGGACCCTGTCCTCAGAGGCAGCAGCGGCGATCTCCTCGAGGGTAAAGCAATCCTCGGCGAGGAAGCCGCAGGCCTTTGTTCTTTTAAGCTCTGTCATGACGGCGCCGCAGCCAAGGCTCTCGCCGATGTCGTTTATCAGGGTGCGGATATATGTTCCGCGGCTGACCTCGGCGGCGAGGACGCCCTCTCCTGTCTGTGCGTCATATCTTATTATCTCGATGAACTCGACGCGGCGGAGCCTTGGCTCGCGGTCTATCTCTTTTCCCTGACGCGCCAGCTCGTAGAGGCGCTTGCCACCTACCTTGACTGCCGAATACATCGGCGGCAGCTGCATTATATCTCCCGTAAAGGCCTCGCAGGCCTTGGTAAGCTCGGCGATGCCGACCTCCGGCGCTTTTTCCGAAAGGACGGTGCCGGTGATGTCCTGAGTGTCGGTGGTCAGGCCGAGCCTGAAGCCAGCCTCGTAGCCCTTTGCGGTGTCGGGCAGTATGTCGCAGGCCTTTGCGGCCTTTCCGACCAGCACGGGCAGCACGCCCTCAGCCATTGGGTCGAGGGTGCCTGCGTGACCCAGCTTTTTCATTTTAAGTATGCCTCTCAGCTTTGCCACCACGTCAAAAGAAGTCCAGCCCTTCGGCTTATAGACGGGCAGCACGCCGCAGAGGGCTGTGCCTTGCTCGGTCATGCTTCACACCTTCATGCCAAGCAGCCTGCCGACGGCCTCGATGACGGTCTGTCTGACCTCCTCGAGGGTGCCGTTTATCTCGCAGCCTGCGGCTCTGATGTGTCCTCCGCCGCCGAACTGTCTGCAAAACGCCGAAGCGTCCAGCTTATCGGTCGTGCGGACGGAGAGCTTGAAGACCTTCTCGTGACGCTGCCTTACGGTAATGCCGATGTCAACGCCCAGCACCGTCAGCGGGATAGCCGAGATCCCCTCGAACTCTGCGGGCTCGATGCCGTAGGACTCCATAGCGGCTGTGGTCATGATTATCATGGCGCAGCGTCCCTCATAGAAATACTCCATGCTCTCGGTAGAGATCATCTCGGCCTTGAGCCTTGCGCGGCTCTTGATGTCGAACATCTTCCGATTAACGTTCGCAAAGTCGATGTTATACTGCATGAGCTCCGCCGCCGCGATGTGTGCTGCGGGGACGGTGTTTTCGTACTTGAAGCAGCCCGTGTCGGTTGCGATGCCCGTATAAAGGCACTTGGCGATGATGTCGCTGATCGGCCTGCCAAGGTGCTTGAAGATCCGGTAAAGGATCAGGCAGGCGGCAGATGCCGAGCCGTCAACATAGCTCTGCTTCGCGTAGAACTTATTTGATATATGGTGGTCGATGCACAGGTCGATAGCCGCAGGCTCGGCATAGCGCAGAAGCGATGCTCCGAGCAGCGCAGTATCTGCAATATCGACGGCGATGACGCACTCCTCCTCAAACTCCATATCATAGTACCCCTCGTACATAAAGCTGTACCTTTCGGGGAAGCCGTCGGAGTTGAGCACGTTTGCCTTCTTTCCCATTGCACGCAGATAGGCGCACAGGCCAAAGCCCGCGCCGAGAGTATCTCCGTCGGGGCTTTTGTGGGTAAGAATGTTTATGCAGTCGTGCTCCTCGAAGAAGCGGCCGATGCCATCAAAGTCGATATTATTCCTGTTATCCATCGGTTTCCTCCGTTTCCTGTTCTTCTTCCTCCTGCTCCTGCGGCAGAGAGGCGCTGATGTTTTTCAGCTTTTCAAAGATCCTTGCGGAATACTCCGCCGAGTCGTCGGCGACGAATTTAAGGTCGGGGGCTTTTCTGAGCCCGAGGACGTTCGAGATCTCTCTTTTCAGGTATCCCGAGGCGCTCTCGAAGCCCTTGACGGCCTGCTTGGCACGGTCAAAGCCCTCCAGCGACGAAACATAGACCTTACAGAACGAGCCGTCGCTTGCCACCTCGCAGCGGACGATGGTGAGCATCTCGCCTCCGCCTATGCGCGGGTCCTTGAGCTCCCGCATTTTCCCCGATATTATCCTGCGTATATCCTCTGACATACGCCCTGCTTTATATCCACTCATTGATCGTTTTCCTCCACTTTTGTTCTCTTGTTATCGTTGGTTCGTTTTGCCGAAGCTCCGTGCTGTGCGCTCCTCAGTTCTCTCCCGGTTTAGGAACAGAGATCAGGGGGCAAGGCCTTGCTCGGGCGTTATCCTCTCGCTCTATCCGGCTGACCCCCACCGTATCGCGAGGGAGCTCCGGCACATTTCGCTGTTGTAAACGAGCTTGCGAGTGATCTCGC
>CAMNBY010000191.1 GCA_946533615.1 uncultured Clostridia bacterium | reverse complement strand
TCAAGGAGAATTTGGGTAATATGACGGAAAATATGCAAGCAGATAGCGTGCAAAGGCGTTAGCCGGTGGTTGTGCGGTGTTGCCTTTATTAACGGGGTGATGATATGAACGAGATATTTGCCGAGACAGACCTCCTGCCTTTTCCCGAGCGGCTGAAAAAGCTTTGCGAGCTGGCGGGCAGGGCAGACCGTAAGTGCGAGGTCTTCGGAGCGGGCAAGCACAGGTACAGGTTTTCGCCGCCGCTCTCTCCCGAAAAGCTCAGGGAGACCGAGGAAAAATACGGCGTGCCGCTGCCCGAGGAGTTGGCGGCGTTCCTGACACAGGTCGGCAACGGCGGCGCAGGAGTAGATTACGGAATGTTCTCCCTCGAGACCATCGAGAGCTACTGCCTCGCGGACAACACGGACGGGAGCTTCTGCTACGAGCCCGACAAGCCCACGATCTTCGAGCGCGACGACCCCGACGGCTTCTACCTCGAGCAGGTACGCATCACCGAGAGCGAGGACGCTTCACAGGCCGATTGCACCGCCGCCACAAGGGAGATCATCAGAAACCTTCTCATCATCGGAACTGCGGGCTGTACTTATGATTATTTCATCGTCCTCGCGGGGCGGTACAAGGGCATGATAGGCGAGCTGGACTGGAACATGATAAACGCCCCCGGACAAGGCCCGATGCTCTTCGGGCTGACGCTCTCGGAGTGGCTCGAGGATCATTTCAGGCGCGTGATACTGGACGAGACCAACTCCTATGCCACATTCAAGGCTGTGAACTACCTCACCGACATCGGATATAAAAAACGCACCACCCGTACCAAACCCGAAAACGACGAGCCCGAGCGCCTCTTCCTGCATACCGAACCCGACCCGCCGCCCGAACCCGAGCCAACGCCACAGCCCGAGCCGACACCGCCGCCTGCTCCCGCACCGACACCTGCACCGCAGCCAAGGCCTGCACCCGCACAGCCCGTGTTCAGAAGCGGCGGCTTCATCAGGCATAAGCAGTACGGCCTCGGGATAATAACAAATGTCGTGGGCAATATAATCACCGCGGATTTCACGTCCGTGGGGCCGAAGTCCCTGATCCTGCCCTACGACGCAAAGGACATCGAACCGCAGTAAAAAAGCCATCTGTCCCTCTTGGGGCAGATGGCCTTTTGCTTGTCGTTTACATCTCTATCTGGCAATCGGGGTTCTGGTCGGGCTCGTTCACGGTGTTGCCGTTGATGAGCGAGGTCACGATCACGTCCTCTGTGCCGAATCTGATTATCTCCAGCTCGGGAGAAGTATACTCAAATTTCATATTTTTGTCCTCCCTTACTGTAGCTCGCAGGTGCATTTAAGCTCTGCGCTTATGTCCGTGCTGCTCGTTACCGTGACTACCAAAAGCACGCTGTCCTCGCTGTCGGGAACGTACTTCACGCCGCCCGTCATAACGGCGGTGTAGTAGTACTCGGTCTCGAAGGTGCCCGTCTTGTCGCCGCAGGTCGCGGTGAATTTTACTTTGTTCTTGCCCGCGATCTCGTCCTTTGTTTTTACGAAGACGAATCTTGTGTAGTACTTGCCGTTGGCTTGAGCTTTTTGCTTGTAGGTCGTTCCTGTGACGAGGACAGGGTCGATAACTGTTACCTCAGCGGCATCTTCTGTTCCGTTGGTGGCGGTTGCTGTGATAGTTGCTGTACCTGCACTAACAGCCGTCACCTTGCCGTTTTCATCAACTGTTGCAACGCTCGGGTCACTGCTTGACCATGTTACGGTCTTGTTGGTAGCTCCTTCGGGGGCAACGGTGGCGGTAAGAGTTTCTTCAGCGCCAACGGTAAGGGTAGTTGATTCTTTGTTTAGCGTTACGCCTGTGACATCAACGGTAGAAGTTTCTGTGAGATAGATGTTCGCACTAGATTGACTGTACTCTGTCCAGTTGATCTTGGCGTCTTTTTTCGCAGTCCATACATATTTGCTGTTGTAGTCATATCCTGACCATGTTGCAACCGCAGTACCATTGAGGTAAATCGTAACGGCATCGTTAAACCATTTCTTACATTTGAAAGTGACAACCACGCCCTCCTTTACGGTGTATTCATCCTTGTCGTAAGAGGATACTGTACCCTCATCATCATTGCAAGAACCACTCACAGTAATGGTGATATTGGAAGTGATGTCTTCGCCAGCCGCATACGCCGTAATAGCCGCACCGCCGAACAGCCCCGTGCTGCCAAGCTCAGCAGGCGCATAAGCCGCCACGCACAGCACCGCAAGCCCTGTCGCAAGCGTGCGTTTTAAAATGTTATGCTTCATATTATTCCTCCTTTATTTTTTACATAATAAAAAGCACACCCCATGGGACAATAATCCCGCAGAGTATGCTATATCAACGTATTGAAAAATGGGCGCAGTTATGCTATCTGTCTGTCTGTCTGTCTGTCTGTCAAATTATACAGATTAGGCATAGCTTTGTCAATCCCTTTCCTTTGCTTTAATGTAAAGTTATTATGAACAAATATGTTCATAATAAATTATAGCATATTCCTCCCCGAAATGCAAGAAAAAAGGGAAAATTCGGAATATTGCATAAAAACGGCACCGCTTTTTTGCCGCCGCCGCCACCCGAAAACAATAATTGATTTTTAAGAGCCGCTGTGCTATAATGTGTATATCACACATTCTCAAGGGAAGTGATATTTTGGAAAACAACAAAACCACCGCCGCGGACATCGTCCGCCTGATACCTATAAGAAAGAACGGCCTTAAAAGACTGATATTCAGCCGAGCGGGACTTTTTATCATGCTGATGCTCGTTCAGCTCGTCCTGCTTACCGTGATCTACGACTTCTTCATGAAGATCGAGATGCTCGCGCTGTTTCAGGCGGTCTTCCTGATCGTGATGCTCGTCTATCTCTTCAACGCCGATATGGACTCCAGCGCAAAGCTGACCTGGAGCGGCCTGTTCATGTTCTTTCCCGTGCCTACGGCCCTGATGCTGCTGTTCACCCGCCTCGACATCGGCCACCGCAAGGAGAAGAAGCGCCTCGACGAGCTTATCAAGGGCTCGCGAAAAATGATAAAACAGGATATGCACACCATCGTCAAGAAGGAGATCATCGACTCGGGCACCGCCGACCTCTCGGTGTACCTCAACCGCTCGGGGCGTTTCCCCGTCTACGAGAACACCGAGGTAAAGTTCTTCCCCCTCGGCGAGGACAAGTTCAACGCCATGATACCTCAGCTGCGGGCCGCCGAGAAGTTCATCTTCCTCGAATACTTCATTATCGACGAGGGCGTGATGTGGGGCACTATACTTAATATCCTTATCGAAAAGGCAAAGCAGGGCGTGGACGTCCGCGTGATGTACGACGGAATGTGCGAGATCTCCACCCTCACCCACAACTACCCCGAGCTGCTTAAAAAGCACGGGATAAAGTGCAAGGCCTTCTCGCGCATTCGCCCCTTTGTCTCGACCTCCTACAACAACCGCGACCACAGAAAGATACTCGTCATCGACGGCAAGGTCGCATTCAACGGCGGCGTCAACCTTGCCGATGAGTACATAAATGTCATCGAGCGCTTCGGCCATTGGAAGGACACCGCCATCATGCTAAAGGGCGCCGCCGTCCAGAGCTTCACCCTCATGTTCCTGCAAATGTGGAACATGACCGAGCCCGAGCCCGCCTGGGACGAGTCCAAGCTCCGCTTCCCCTCCGAAAAGACCGACGGCTTCGTGATCCCCTACTGCGACCAGCCCCTCGACGGCGAGAGAACAGGCGAGTGCGTCTATATGGATATCCTCAACCGCTCGATCGGCTATGTCCACATCATGACCCCCTACCTGATACTTGACAACGAGCTCGAGGCCGCCCTGAAATACACTGCCAAACGCGGCGTTCAGGTCTGCATCATTCTCCCGGGAATCCCCGACAAGATCGGCCCCTACTCCCTTGCCAAGACCCACTACAAGTCCCTTATGGACGCAGGCGTCGAGATCTACGAGTACACCCCCGGCTTCGTCCACGCAAAGATCTTTGTCAGCGACAACGA
The DNA here is from genome assembly GCA_946533615.1 of uncultured Clostridia bacterium. Lineage (GTDB taxonomy): Bacteria > Bacillota > Clostridia > Oscillospirales > Ruminococcaceae > FB2012. The sequence goes on along the minus strand of CAMNBY010000191.1, from coordinate 1,467 downwards.
GAAGGCCGTGGTCGGCACGATAAACATGGATTACCGCAGCCTCTACCACCACTTCGAGTGTGCTACCTACCTGTACCGCACCTCCTGCATCAAGGACATCGAGCAGGACTTCCAGGAGACCCTTACAAAGTGCCGCCGCATGACCCCCGAGCTCCTGAAGCAGGAAAAATTCTCCCTCAGGCTCCGCGGCATTATCCTGAAGCTCTTCGCGCCTTTGATGTGACATCATTGAGTTGAACTGTAAGCTTCCACAAATAACAGAGCCCTCGGCGCAAAAAGCGACGAGGGCGTTTCTGGTGAACTAGCGGGGATTCGAACCCCGGACCCTTTGATTAAAAGTCAAATGCTCTGCCAACTGAGCTACTAATTCACGGGTTTAACGTCTCTGTGTGGGTCTCGCCACAGCGACTAATATATTATATCAAATATTTCGGTATTTGTCAACCCCTTTTTTAATTCCCCCACCTTTTTTTATTCCCCCACCATCTTTCAATCGAGCGCTTGGCAAAGCCTTGCGAGGCCTCCCCGGAGGGGAGGCGGGAGGCTTTGTGAATGAGGCGGCGTCCTTGCCGTAAGGCAGGCCTGCTTGCGGGTGGTTCTCTCGGGGCTTTGTGGTCGGCTGAATTGATAGTTGATAATGAGCGCCGCCTGTGCCGCCCGAAAAGCTTGTAATATCTGTATTATTGTGGTATAATCTATTCAGTGAATATGCGCTTTTGGCGGATAGGAGGGATAGCGTGTTCAAACGGAATTTTTTGATATATACCCTTGCGGGGGCCGTTGCGGTCGGGGTCGTCAGCGACGTGCTGATGATAGCCGCCGCCGAGCGCTTCTCCTTCTCCGACAAGGATAATATGTACCCCTATATCTTCATTCTACCGACAGTCCTTGCCTGCGTGAGTGCCGTTATCATAAAGCTCTGGAGCCGCAGGACGATCAGGCGCCGCAGGGCTTACTTTGAAACGCTCGAGGTCAGGGAGGAGTATTCCTTCTTCCGAAACTGCGCCTGCGTCCTGACGGTTCTCGCCCTTGCAAATACCTGCTGGCTGTATTATCAGATCACAGGCATTATGGAGACCGCCTACGCCGACGAGTACCGCAAGATGAGCCTTATGTTCTCCACCCAGCCGCAGGAGTACAGATCAAGAATGATACGCGAGCTGGCTGCTCGCCAGAGCAATTACGAAGCCGCCGCAAAGGCCGTGTTCTGGGGGCTGCTGGCAGTCAAGGCCGTTATCTATCTATTCTCGGCAAGGGGCTTCGTCCGACAGTACCACGAGGCTGCGCCCAGCACCAAGCCCCAGTAGAAGCACCGCCGCCGAGCACCCGAAGAATGACCGCAGAAAGGAGCACAGCCATGAAAACCGACCGCGAAGAGCTTAAAGACCCGCTGGTGGATCTCTATTATCCCTCGAAAGAAAAACGCGACGCCGCAAAAAAACGCCGCACCGACAAAAAGACCTATCC
>CAMNBY010000190.1 GCA_946533615.1 uncultured Clostridia bacterium | reverse complement strand
CGCGCATATGCTGATTACACCAATAATGAAAACAATAAAGAAGTAGTGATTGCAGCCGCTACAGATTGCTATAAAAAATTTGAGCCTAATTTGAATTTATCTGTAAGTAGAATTATTCCTATAGTTTCTAATAATTCTGAACATATTCTTTACGAAGCATCATATATCAGCAACGGAATCTCTTATGGTTATTCCATTCTATCATTTACTAATAATTCGTATACCCCTGAATATGTTTCTATATCCGAAAACAAAAACGACTTATATGATGAAATAGCACTTAATTTAGAATCTTTGAACCTACCATATAAAACAAAGCCTATCTCACCTATTCTTTACAAAGTATCAGGAATGCAATATGCTATTGAGATTGTAGATTCTAGCAACAATTCTGTTTTTTTTGACAACTATGGAAAAGTAATTGACTCTTTAGACTTTGATTGCAAACAAGCAGCAAATTACGCATCTAGTTGGATAATTTTTATATCACCTGATAATTGGACATCTAACAAATACAAGGTTGACAAAGCAAGCAAAATTATGCTAAATAAGTATACATCTCGTATTAGATTACTAAGTGAAAGTACAGTAGAGAAAATAACTCGAAGATATTGCTGTGGTATTCAAGCATTATTACAGATTGCCTATATGGAAAAACTAACATCATATAGCAATTTAGACATCCAATTGACATATAATTATTTATGGAATCATGCAAAAGTAAAAACCTCCTATACAAAGAATGAAGTGGATTACGGTGAATGTACTATACAATCATTAAACAGTGCTTTTGTTGATTTTGCGAAATCTAAAGGCTATTCTCATACAACAAAGAATTCAATAAAATCGAAGCCATCGGTTGCATGGATAAAAGAAAAACTATCAAATAATAATCCTATACTTATGGGATATCAAATAAAAGTTGATGGAAAAGTTGAAGGTCACGCCATATCAGTTATAGGCTATGTTAGGGCGACCAAAGTGTCCAGCGGAAACACATGGAACTATCTTATAGTTTATAATAGTTGGGATAACACTCTATCCTATCTAAATTATTCGACAGTTGATTTTATCAATTGCAATGCAGCATATTTTTCAGTAAAGAAGTGAGTAACAACATGACTAAAAAAGCAAAGATCATCACCATAGTCACCGCGGCGGCGCTTGCCTGCTTAGCTGTGACCGTTATTGTGTATCTAAACAGGAAAAGCGAGACCGTCGGTCCCGGAAGGAGACCGAGCTGCACCCTGAGCGCCACAGTTTCCGGGATAAGCGGCGACACTTTTGTCTGCACCGTTGACAACGTGAGCGCAGGCGAGGATTTTGCTCCCGACAACTTCCGCAAGGGCGACAGCGTCACAGTCCGCACCAAGGCCGGCTCGCCCACGAGCGGCGGCTTCCCGAACACGATCTCGGGGACAGCTTACCTTGAAATCGGCGACCGCGTTGAGGTCGTTTACAACGAGGACGGCTTTTCGCTCTCCGACAAGGTTATTGCTGACGGAGAGCTGAGCTGGGCGCACGAGGACTACCTGAAAAAACAGCAGCAGTTTTACGGTAAAAACGACACATAACAGCAAGCCCCTCCCGAAAAAGGAGGGGCTGTTTCACGCAAAAACGCCTGTCCATTTTTTTGGACAGGCGTTAGTTATTATCTTATCCCATTACAACAGTGATGTTAGTCTGATCGGTTAGCTTGCACTGGCATACGAAGGTGCCCTCTACTGTCTCGCCGTTTACCGTGATCGACTTGATGCCGCTCTCGACGTGGTTCGGGTTCTGGATGTCGATAGAAAGGTGCTTGCCGCGGAAGTTCTTCTCGATCTTGAAGCCGTCCCACTCGGAGGGGATAGACGGGCTGATGTTCAGGCCGTCGGCTGTCGGGCGCATACCGCAGATACCCTCTACACAGCCTACCATAACGGTCGAGCCTGTTCCTGTGAGCCAGTGAACGTGGCTGCGGCCTGCATAGGGCGAGCGTGTGGACTCGGTGAACTGGCCGTGAACATACGGCTCGAGGATACGGACCTCTGCCTTGTTGTTCATGGAAGCAGGAGCACTCTCGAGGAAGTACTCAAAGGCTCTGTTTCCGTGACCCAGCAGGGATTCCGCAAGGATAGCCCAGCCCTGAGTCTGCGAGAAGATACCGCCGTTCTCCTTGGTGTCGGGGTTGAAGATGTGCATAAGAGCGCCGTTGAAGTAGTGGTCAACATAAGGCGGCTCCATGATCTTTACGCCAAAGGGAGTGTTGAGGATAGAGTGTACGCTCTCCATAGCGGTCTCGGCCTGCTCCTTTGAGGCAAAGCCCGAGATGACCGACCAGCTCTGAGGATTAAGCCACATAGAGGCCTCGGGATCCTTCTTAGCGCCGACGATCTCGCCGTTCTCGCGGTAGCCGCGGATAAAGCGGTCATCGTCCCAGCAGGCGGCAAGGCTCTTGCCAAGCTCGGCCTGTACCTTGTTGATGTACTCGATGTACTCGGTGTCGCCTCTGTCCTCGGCGTAGCCCTTGATAACGCTCATGCCGTAGTAGAGCTGGAAGGCCACAAACGAGCTCTCGCCCTTCTTGCCAAGACGCAGGCAGTCGTTCCAGTCAGCATAGAGACCTGCGGGCATCGAATGAGCGCCCAGGCGGTTCATGGAGAAGTCGATAGCCTTCTTCAGGTGATCGTAAACGGTGTCCTCGCCGCCGTTGGCGTAAACGATGACCTCGTCAAGGAACGCCTTGTTGCCGCTCTCGGCGATGTACTTGTAAACCGTGGGGAAGAGCCACAGCGCGTCGTCTGCACGATAGCAGGGGTGGCCTGTCTCCTTGGCGTAAACGGAGTTCTCGTCGTTCTCGTCGGGGCAGGTCTCGTGGCCTGCCTTGTGGTCGAACTTAACGAGAGGCAGTCCGCCGCCGTTATCGACCTGTGCGGAGATCATGAACCTGATCTTCTCGGCAGCAAGCTCGGGATTGATGTGTATAATGCCCTGGATATCCTGAACGGTGTCGCGGTAGCCGTAGCCGTTGCGCAGTCCGCAGTAGATAAAGGAAGCGGCTCTTGACCAGATGAAGGTGATGAAGCACTGATAAGCGTTCCAGACGTTCACCATGTTGTTGAACTCGGCGGAGGGAGTGCTTACCTGGAAGTTATTGAGCTGGCCGTGCCAGTAGTCGATAAGCTCCTTGACCTCGGCGTCAACCTTGCCCTTCTGCTTGTAGCTGTCAAGTATCTCCTTGGCGGTGATGGGGTCCTTCTGACCGAGGACATATACGACCTCTGCGGTCTCGCCGGGAGCCAGCATGATCTCACTCTGGAGGGCGCCGCAGGCGTTGGAGTTGTAGTTCATCTTGTTGTCGCAGAAACCGCGCTCAACGGCAACAGGGTTTGAATAAGTCCTGTAGGAGCCGATGAAGCTGTCAAGGTTTCCGTTGCTTGCTGAAACGGGAGCGCCGACCATACCGAAGAAACGCTCTCTGTGGTTGGAGCCGTTCTCGTCCTTGCCGCTGTTCTCGTTTATGTGCTGAACGATCATGTTGCCGTTCTCGAAGCTTGTACGGGTGATGAAGAGGGTGTACTGAAGGTTTACCTGATCCTGCTCATAGTTGTTCTCGTTGGTGAACTCGATGAAGCCGAAGAGCGAGAGGTTCCTGTAGCTGTCGCTGTTGTTTGTTACCTTAGCTCTCCATACCTCGTAGGTCTTGTTCAGGGGAACGTAGTAGGTCACCTCGGAGTGGATCTCGGAATAATCGGCCTTGAGGGTCGTGTAGGCTGTGCCGTGGTGGCACTCGCTCTTGTACTGATCCAGCGGCTTGCCGACAGGCTGCCACGAAGCGGACCAGTAATCCTTCTTGTCGTTGTCGCGGATATAGACATATCTTCCGGGAAGAGCCATATTGCTGTTGAAGCGATAGCGGGCGATCCTTCCGTTGGCGCCGCTCTTTACAAAGCTGTAACCGCCTGCGTTGTTTGAAATGATAGCACCGTACTCGGGAGAGCCAAGGTAGTTAGCCCAAGCCGAGGGAGTATCGGGTCTTGTGATGACGTACTCTTTGTTTTCGAGATCGAAATAACCGTACTGCATATACTTTTCTCCTTTATTAAAAAATAACGGCGACGACCGCCGCGTTTTCGCTATCCTGAAAGTCAGGATAAGCTTTACAACTATCATACCATATATTGCACAAATTTACAAGGGGTAAAAAAATATAATTTATAAAAATATTATGAAAAAGGAGCTGTGCGTTTTCTGGTCTGCACAGCTCCGTTGTTTTCAATTATTCAAGCTCTATCTTGCTGCCGCAGGAGGGGCAGAACTTCGCTTTCCCGTTGACCTCTCCGCCGCAGGAGGGACAGAAGCGCTGCGGCTTCTTTGGCTTCTTTGGCTTTTCGGTCTTCTCGGGCTCTGGGGTCTCGGTCTTCTCGGGCTCGGGCTTCTCCTCGGCTTCGGGCTCCTTTTCAGGAGCGGCCTCGGCCTCGGGGTCGTGCTCTTCAGGAGCGGGAACTACCGCTCTCGGCTCGATCTGAGAAAACGGATTATAGGGGCGGCTCTCCTGATCGGGTGCGATCTCGGGAGCGTCGGCCTTATCTGCGCCTGTCACGGGAACAGGAGCCTCGGGCACGGTAGTCGCAGGAACGATAGGCGTCGCTGCTGCGGGCTCAGTGCTGCCGTACTCGAAGGTGGGCGCTGTCTCGGCGGGCTTGTCGTTCTCGGGATAGATCGGCTCGACCACACGCACGACAACGGGACACTTGACCTTGAATTCCTCGGTGGCGCTCCTGCCCCAAAGCATCAGCCCTGCGATAAAGAGCAGCGCAGAACCGAGCGTCGGCAGCAGGTAGTAGAGCATCGCCATGAAGCGGTCAAAATCCCTGAAATCCTGAGAAATATCGCTGCTGTTCAGAACGGCGTAGCTCTTGGAGAGCAGGCCGTTGTCGTAAGCGCTCAGCAGAGCCATCGAGCTTATCAGGCAGCAGGCCAGAGCCGAGAACGTCAGCATTATGCCAAGCTCGGCGCCAAGCTTTTTCCGCGAGCGGTTGCGGATACAGATAAGCATTGCCGCAAAGGCGATAAGCGTGATGATGATGTGCTTGTCGTAAGCGATCATGTAGTTATACCAGGGGCTGCCCGAGAAGAGCCCGATGTCCAGATCGAACTTCGAGTTGTGTACGGCATAGCCGATGGGCTCGAGCAGCAGGGAAACTCCCGCGAACAGAAAGGCGAACACGCACAGCAGAACGCTGCCTGTGCCTGCGTCGCAGAGTCTTTTGTCAAAATACTTTTTGTTTTGCTTTGCCATAACGTTCACTCCTGTAGGCAAATTTTATATATGCTAATTATACAACATAAAGGCGGCTTTTGTCAACTGCCTGCGCTATTATCATGCGCATCATTGTCGCCCTCCGCGGGAGGGCCATCGCCCGTGGGCGCTGTGCCTGCGGGAATAAAGGAAAAAATCTCCTCGGTGGTGTCCTGCTTCTGCGGCTTCTTTGCCGGAGCGCGGAACTCCGCCTTGATGGTCAGGCGCCTGAACAGGCTGCCGTTCTTGTACTCAAAGACGATGACGAAGCACAGCAGCAGCAGTCCGCAGACTGACACGATAACCGCGAGCTTGAAGTAGTTCGGCGAGAAGTGCATCTCGATCTTGTTCTCGCCCTCCTCAAGGGGGATAACGAGCAGCGAATCCAGCGCCTTTTCGGCGTTCACGCTCTTGCCGTTGACTGTGATGTGCCAGCCGGGCTCGGCCGGAATGGTGGTGAAGAGCAGCTCGCCCTTTTCGGCTGTACATTCGGCCTCCAGACCCGTGTCCTCGAGCTTGGTTACGTTCATCACCTTGGGCATCAGGGCGGCGTCGGCCTTTTCAAAGGCATCGAAGTCAAAGCTGTAGAACAGCTCGTCTGACCAGTAGGCCGCGTTCTCGTCGTTCGATACAGTGACCCTTATGCGGACAAGGTCGTTCTTTTCAAAGTTCCCGATGTTGAGAATCGAGTAGTTGTCGCCCACAAAGAACTGCCCCGCATAGGTCATGCTCTTGCCGTTGCTCTGGAGGAATTCCTCCTCGCGCTGATACCAGACATTGCAGGTGCGCTCGTACTTGGTCGGCAGGTACATATAAAGGTCGGAGGTCTTGTCCATCTGAATGACATAATCGATGTGACACTCCGCGATGCTCTCGTTGGCGTAGGAATACTTCATGTGGCCGTCAACGAGCCGCGTCTTCGTCAGGTTCTCTTCCTCTGTCCTGATGGGTACGAGCCGCGTGAAATACTGCGTGCTGCTCGAGCCGAGCAGGCCGTTGAAAACGTCGTTCTGGTTCTGGAAGGGATCGGTGTCCGAGAGGGTGACGTCCATTATGTCGGGCGAGGACACGATGCCAAGCCCCAGCGCGTAGGGGTTTCGGTAGAACTTGTACAGCGCCTTCGTCTCGTCGATATGGGTGGCGAGTGTGTACTTTTCGGGAAGCTCGGCGCGGGGGTCCTTGTAGCTCACGCCGCCGTCGTGGTCTTCCTTGTCCATGAGATATCGGATATCGAAAAGCGCGTCCGTCATGTAGGTGCTGCCGTCATATTTCGTGTAATGTCCGCCGTAGGCATAGCCGAGCCTGTGCAGCATCAGAAGCGCAGGCGCGTTCATCGTCGAGCTTGAGTGCGAGATGCCGTGATAGTTCGTGCCGATGGGGTCGTTGACCGTTCTGTGGAAGGTCGCCTCGGTGCGGTAGTAGGGGTCGGAGTCAAACTGCTTCAGAGCGGCAACTGCGTCCCGCGTGTCGCTCATGTATGGCTCGTAGGAGGTGTACTTGCTGTACGCCACATCGACGTCTATCTTGTGCAGGGTGTCCATTGCGTTGCCGAGCAGCTCGACCGAAACGGTGATGCAGATGATTAGGCTCAGCGCCAGCTTTCCGCGGTGCTTCCTCCAGAGATATATAAGCAGGAAGTAGGCCAGCAGCGCCAGAGCCGCAAACCAGATGCCCTGGATAACGCCGTGGGTCTCCTCGCCCTCTGTCCTTCCCTCAAAGATCTGGAAGTGGCCGTAGTTCTCTCTCTCGCACCAGCAGAGGAAGACGAACAGCCCGAAGAACGCTCCGCCGAGCTCCTTTGCGGTGAAGCCGTCGCTGTTCTCGAAGGCTCTGTACGCCATGAGTATCAGCACGAAGGAGAAGCAGAACGAATAGCGGTAAGGCAGCCAGTTCGGCACCTGAAAGCCGTGCCAAACGATGTCGATGGGCTTGATATACATACAGATCACGAGCACCGCGGCCAGCCCGCCCTTGCAGACCTTTTCCTTCACGGGTATCTTCGTGTTCAGGAAGAAAAGCGGTATCAGCATAAGCACTGCTGTGCCGCAGAAGATCATCGGCAGCCCCTCGGGGTACACCGTGTCGTAGCTCATCGGGAAGAGCTTTGTGGCGAAGGTCAGGAAGTCGAACTGCGTCGCAAGATTCCAGTCGGGCTGCGAGAATTCGAGCTTTCCGAGCTTCAGCGAATTATATACGGGTATCAGCACTATGCACGCGCACATGATGGCGATGATGGTCGCCGCGCCGAACTGCACACAGCGGATAAAGAAATTCTTGGGAAGCTTTCTGCCCTCCTCACAGAGGCAGGCATAAACGAAATAGCAGAATGTGAAAAAGCCGATCATATAGCCGATGTAGAAATGGGCTATGAACATCAGCGCCAGCGGGATTATATATCCCGTCATCTTGCCCTCGTTCACCAGCCTGTGAACGCCGAGGCAGATCACGGGCAGCCACACAAGGCCGTCCAGCCACATGGGGTCCATCAGCTGAACGATCATATATGACATCAGCGCATAGCAGGCGGAGAACACCACAAGCGAAGTCTTTGTCGGCTTGCTGCGCTTTGTCAGGAAGATGGAAAACGTCAGGGCTGCGCAGCCGATCTTTGCAAGCTGCAAGGTCTCGATGGCCCCGCACATCCAGGTTCGCGGCAGGATACAGATTATCAGCATGAACGGGCTTGCGAGGTAATAGGCAAAGATGCCGAACATCTCGCCCGAAAGGTTCCTCGACCAGTCATACATCAGGCTTCCGTCGCCGTGCAGTGCGTCGCGCATAGCCTCGTAGTAATAAACGTACTGTCCGTTGAGGTCAAGCACCAGCACCGAGTTGTCGCCGTAGGGGTGGACGCCGAAATGGGCGTAGGCGATGTACATTATCAGTACAGGCACAAAGAACACCACAAAATATATCCATCGTTTAGCCGCTGCGCGGAAGATGCGCTCGAATACGCCTGACTTTCCGGGTACGGCGGCTGCTGTTTTTTTCATTGCCTTTGTCACAGGGTAGTCTCCTTAATGCTCAGTAATCGTAGTCGTCTTTTCTGACAATATCCCGTATTATGTACCTCGGGCGCTGTTTTATCTCCTCGTATATCTTTGATATGTAGAAGCCGATTATACCAAGGCTGAACATGATTATCGACGAGGTCAGCAGCTGCAATATGATGACCGTCGAGAAGCCGGCCTCCGAGATGCCCGCTATCTTCTGGTAGAGGGTGTGTATCCCGAGAATGACGGAAAACAGGAAGGTGATTATTCCGCAGATGGTAACGATCTGCATCGGAGCCGAGGTGAAGGAGGTGATGTTGTTTATCGCAAACTTTATAAGCGCCTTTGTTGACCACTTTGACTCGCCCACTTCCCTGTCGGCGACCTCGAAGTATACCCTCTCGGTCTTGAAGCCGACCCACGAGGACATAGCTCGGAAGAACGTGAGCCTCTCGGGCATTGCGTTAAGGGCGTCAACGGCCTTTCTGTCAAGCAGCTTGAAGTCCGAGGCGGCCTCCATGTCAAGGCCGGAGGCCTTGTTTATCAGCTTGTAGAAAAACAGGCTGAATCCCTTGTAGACCTTGTTTTCCTTGCCGCGGTCGGCCTTTCTTCCCTCAACGACATCAACGTCGTTGTTGCGCCAGATCTTGTACATCTCGACGATGGTCTCGGGCGGGTGCTGCAGGTCGCAGTCCATCAGCACACAGGCGTCGCCCTTGGCGACCTCAAGTCCGGCGAATATCGCGCTCTCCTTGCCGAAGTTGCGGCTGAAATTCACGGCGACGATATGGCTGTCGCTTCTTGCCATCGCGTCAAGCTTGTCCCAGGTGTGATCCTTCGAGCCGTCGTTCACGAACACCAGCTCGTAGTCGATAT
>CAMNBY010000189.1 GCA_946533615.1 uncultured Clostridia bacterium | reverse complement strand
TCGTCGGCGGCCTTCTGAATGGCGGCTATCCTGTCGCGGAGCTGTGCCGCAAGCTCAAAATCAAGGCGCTCGGCGGCCTCCTCCATTTCGGCTCTCATACGCTCGATGCTCTCTTTCGAGCCCTCCTTGATGTATTTGAGGGCGCGTTCGACCGTGGCGTTATACTCCTCAAGGGAATACCGCCCTGTGCAGACACCCATGCAGCGCTTGATGTGGTGGTTAAGGCAGGGGCGCTCCTTCCCGATGTCCTGAGGGAAGCGCCGCTGACAGGTGGGCAGCATGAAAACGCGGTTTGCTTCCTCTACCGCCTGCTTGACCGCCCACGAGCTTGTGTAGGGGCCGATGTAGCGGGCGCCGTCGTCCTCCTTCTGCAAGACGGCCTGGATACGGGGATAGGGCTCGTTCGTCACGCGGATATAGCTGTAGCCCTTGTCGTCCTTCAGCAGAATGTTGTATTTCGGGGTGTACTGCTTTATAAGAGAGCACTCGAGCACCAGCGCCTCAAACTCCGAGTCCGTGACGATGAAGTCATAGTCCTCGACGTGAGAGACCATTCTCCAGACCTTCGGGAGATGATCCTGCCAGGCGCGGAAGTAGGAGCTCACGCGGTTTTTCAGGTTCTTGGCCTTTCCGATGTATATTATCTTGCCGCTTTTGTCCTTCATGATATAGCACCCCGGAGCGGACGTGAGCTTCGAGGTCTTGTCACGCAGATACGGCAGCCGGGGGTTTTCCTTTTCGGTTATTATCATCAGAGATCACCTGCTTTCAATGCACAATGCACGATTTATAATGTACAATGCACAATTCATAATGCACAATGAATGTGCCGCCTGCGGCGGTATCTTTCCGCGAAGCGGGTAAATTGGCAATCAGCAATCGTGATTATTTTCAGTAGTATGTGAATTGCGCCTTTTTCCACGACCTATAGCGGCCGAATGGCCATAACGTGTGCGGAGCGCACACCATAATTGTGCATTGTGCATTATGAATTGTGCATTACTATTATATCACATTTCGGGAAAGAAGTAAATACAAAAAAATTTTCCTCTTGCTGTAATATCGGGCGCCCGAAAGGGTAGATAATATACAAGAGGGCTGCAAGGAGGCGAGTGCATGACCGATGAAAATATCATATCGCTGCTGTTTGAGCGGAACGAGGAGGGGCTGAACGGTCTGAAAGAGCGCTTCGGCGGACTGATCGCCCGTGTCGCCGCGGCAATCACAGGCGACCCCGACCGCTGCGGCGAGATCGAGAACGATACCCTGCTGGCGGTCTGGGAGCGCATACCGCCTGAGAGACCTGACCCTCTGGGCGCTTATGTCTGTGCTGTCGCCCGAAATCTTGCGCTAAAACAGCGAAGGGAGAATAACGCACAAAAGCGCGGCTTCGGCTTAGATGTCCCGCTCGATGAGCTTGAAGGCGCCCTCGGCTGCGACTCGCTTTCGCAGCAGCTCTCAGCCCGTGAGCTCGGCAAGGAGATCGACCGCTTTTTGCAGGCGCAGAAGCCCGTGGACAGAGCGCTGTTCGTCAGGCGTTATTACCTTGAACAGTCGGTCGGGGAGGCCGCACGGGCGCTGGGGCTTCGGGAGAATACGGCATCGGTCAGGCTGCTGCGGCTCAGAAAGTCGCTGGCGGCGCATCTTGAAAGGGAGGGCTACAGTATATGAGTGAAGCAGGAAAAGTATACATTTCGGAGGCGCTGGACTTCATCGACCCCGAGACCGTTGCCGAGGCTCTTGAACTCCGCCCGAGGCGGAACCGCGGATATTTGATAGCCGCAGCGGCGGCGGTATGTGCCTTTGCGGTGGGAGCGGCGGTCTGGTTCTCGGCGGTGAACAGAACTCCGAAGGCAGGAACGGAAATGCCTTCAAAAGTGTCCGAAATTTCGGACAGCAACGGCGTTATAGCGGGCGGCTATGAAGGCGGAGCAGAGACCGCGCTCGACACGGGCTATCTTGACAATCTGATAGCCTCGGCGGAGCTTATAGTTGTCGGGACGCCCGGGAGCATAAGCTATGCCGCTGAGGACGGCGGGATCTTCTCGGGTGAAGCGCCTGAGATACGATGCACCGTGAGCGTCACACGGGTGCTGAAGGGTCAGGCCTCGGACACTGTGGTGCTTGCGCAGGACGATAACACGATAGAGGCGGAGCCGTTTGTCCGGCTGCCCGAAGCAGGGGAGTATGTGTGGTTCTTCGGCGCCGAACGCGACGGCGGCCGCGAGCTGATGACCTACATCTGGACTAAGACCAAGGACGGCAAAGAGGACAAGGCCTACAGCTATATCCTATCTCGGCTCGAGGAATAACAGTACAAAAATACGGACAGAAAGAAGGCGGCGTTATGACAGCAAGAAAGTATTTATGCGTGCTGCTGGCTGCGGCTCTGCTTTGCGGCTGTGGCTCTGCTTCTGACAGCAGCTCCGGGGCGAGCAGCGCGAAAAAGACCGAGTCCGAAATTTTAGACAGCAGCGAAACAGAACAGTCCGAAAATTCGGATAGCACTTCAAAGCCCGTGAAGCTCTCCGAGGGCGTTCCCGTTTGTACCGAGCAGGGCTCGGAGATCGGCTTTGTCGATATCCGCGACGGCCTTGCGACGCTCACGCCGCAGGGCATAGTCTACAGCAGGGCGGACACTGTCGGCGAAGCGCAGTCCCTGGGCGCCGACATCGACAGAATGGATTACTTCCTTTTTGACCCCGAAACGGGCGAGAGCCGCCTGCTCGGGTCGATCGAGGAATTTGAGTACGAGTGCGGCTTTTCTCGGGTGCTGCACGACGGCCACCTTTACGTCCTTGCCAGCACGGGCAACGTTTACGAGGACGATCAGTGCGTGCAGAAGATCTTCGACATCGACCTGAAAGCCTGCACAATGAGTGAGATCTATTCCGGGCTTGACCCTACTGTCTACGGCGGTATGGCTCTGCTCGGCGGCAAGCTGTTCTTTATTCAGGGCAGCGGCAGGCGAGTGACAGCGCTTGACCTGCAAAGCGGCACCACACGGACGGTCGCGGAGTTCTCCTTCGATGACGGCAGCAACTCGGGCGAGCTTATCAGGCAGCTTTGTGTTGACGGCGACAGCCTGTGCCTGCTTAGGCTAAAAATGTCGGGCGAGAGCGACGTCGGGCTTTATATCGACAGATGCAGCCCCGACGGCACCTTGCAGGAGAGCCTTGACATTTCCGGCATCTCCCGCGACATTCAGAATTTCACTGACGACGACAAGATCTCCGAGCTTCGTATGCCTGTAAGCGGCTTCCGTGTCAGCGGGAAGGCGTTCTACTACGAGAATTTCAGCACCTGCCGCTATCTCGGAGAGGTCACGGACAGCGGCCTCACGGCCTATTACGACTGTACGACCCTGCCGAACAGCGACGTCGGCGAGTTCACTCAGGCCCTGCAGCCCGCAGGCAGCGAGCCGCTTTTCTTTTGGTCGCTGAATATGGAGGGAAGCCTGCTGCGCCTCAAAGACGGCAAACTTACCGAGGATCATTTGACTCCGCCCGAGGGCGAATGGGCGCTGATGCAGGTAAGCTCCTGCGGGGACGCTGTTCTGGCGCTTTACTCCGACTTTGACAACAGCCACCGAGGCGATGACGGCGAACGTCCTATGCGCTTCGTCCTGAGATGATACGATACGGGATAAAAAAGGCAGCCATCCGAGCCCTCTTTCGGGGGAGCGGACGGCTGCCTTTGCGTTATTTCATTTCTGCGATCTTCTTTATAACCGCGGCGTCGGTCTCGGATTTTATCTTGTATTCCGTGCGCGAGTAGAAGTTGTCGTTCACGTCCCACAGTACGGTGATAAAGCCGTAGTCGTGTGCCATTGTCAGGATATATTCAAGGCACTCCGAGCTGGTCTTGACATCGGCGTCGGGCAGGAAGCGCTCGCCGTCATAGATCGAGGTCGTCTCGCCGACAAAAACGGGTATGCCCTTGTCGGTGAAGGCGGCTTTAAGCAGCTCGCACTGGCTCTTCGAGTAGTCCTTCCATTCCTGGCCGCCGATCTTGTTCGTCCAGTACATCGCGTTGTCTATATAGTGTACGGAGATCATCAGCTTGTTCTCGGCGGTGTCGGCAGGCATTTTGAATTTGTCCTTGGTGGTGTTGTCGATATTTGTCCAGTAGCCCGAAGCTATCAGCAGGCGCTTGGGGTTGTTGCCGCCTGTGGCTCTCACGGCGTCCACGAAGGTCTGGTTCAGGGCGTTTACATAATCGTAGGTCTGGTCCTCGGTGTAGCGGTCTTCCTCGCGGGTCGTGCCGACATTTTCGTTGTAGCCCTCGAAGATCAGGTGGTGGTCGTAGTCCTTGAATTCCTCGGCTATCTGCGTCCAGACTGTCTTGAAGACGGCGAGCGCCTCGTCCTGCGGCTTGTTCTTGATTATGAATTCATCATAGTGATGGATATTCACGACGCAGTAGAGGTCGTCGTCGATTATCCAGTCCACAACCTGCTTTACCCTTGCCATGTAGTCGGGGTCGATATTGAACTGTCCGTCGTTCTTCATCATGTTGCCCCAGTAGACGGGCACGCGGACGGTGGAGAAGCCTGCTTCCTTCATGCCGTCGATGACTTCCTTTGTGGTCTCAACGGCTCCCCAGCAGGTCTCGTAATCGAGCGGCTTGTTCTCGCCGATCTTCTTGCTGCCCGAGTCCTTGAGCTTCGGTTCGCTGAAATAGCTTTCAAAGGTGTTGCCAAGGTTTTCGCCTATCCCCATCTCGCTGACGTATTCCTGAGCGGTCATGTCCTTGAACTCCCGCTTCTTTTCCTGCTCGGCAGAGCTGTCGCTCTTGCCGCAGGAGGCAAGTATCCCAAGGCTGAGTGCCGCCGCCGAAAGAACAGAGAGCGCTTGCTTGAATCTCATCATATCCTGCACCTCATTTCATTATCACGAATTCTTCCGCCTCGAAGAGACAGCGGCTGTCGAAGCAGGGCTTTGTCCAGTCGTCAACTCCGTGCGAGGCCTTGAAAAACAGGGCGTGACGTCCCGTAAGGTTCTTTATCTTGCAGGTGTAAACGCCGTCGCCCGTGCCAAGGGAGAGCGTGCCGATCTTGTTTCCTTCCTCGGTGCTGTCGGTGTAAACGGTGATGCTGCACTTTACGCCCTGTCCGCGTATCTTCATCGCAAGGGTCAGGCTGTCGCCCGTGTAGTCATCGCCGAAGTCGAAATACTTATATCCGAACACGTCGCCGTCGCGGATATTTGTGAGCACGCGCGTGAATATGTCCTTTTCGGTGATGAAGAGCCCGCCGCGCAGCACACAGGCTATCTCCGCCTTGGTGGGCTTGTAGGGGTCAAGCGACTCCTCAAAGCCGAGGCTGGTCATCTCGACGGGCGGTATCGTGCCGTCGGGAAGT
Source organism: uncultured Clostridia bacterium (assembly GCA_946533615.1). Taxonomy (GTDB): domain Bacteria; phylum Bacillota; class Clostridia; order Oscillospirales; family Ruminococcaceae; genus FB2012. Next base: position 2,328 of record CAMNBY010000189.1, on the reverse strand, counting down.
ATCTCTATCCTTTCAACGCAGGCACGTCTGGAGGTTATGGTGTTATTGGTCATCCTGTGATAGAAGATGTACCACTGGCCGTTGATGCAGGCCACCGAGCCGTGATCGTTGCCGCCCGGGTAGTCGTCGGAGTTGTCGATGATGTAGCCCTTGTACTCAAAAGGCCCGCGGGGCGAGTCCGAGACCGCATAGGCCAGCCTGCTGCCACGTCTGGGCGAATATATCAGGTAATAGCGCCCGTTTATCTTTCTTGGGGAGCTTGCCTCGAAGAAGCGCTGCTCGTCAGGGGCGGCGTCGGTGTCGTCGATGACGGGCCTCATGTAGCTGCCGGGCAGGACCGTGCGCATATCCGAGGGGTCGAGCTCGTTCATGTTCGACTCGGTGAAGCCGTAGTAGATGTATACTCTGCCGTCGTCGTCCACGAGCACTCCTGCGTCGTTGAAGATGCCGTCGTCGCCGACCTTTACGCTGTCGTCGTACTTGTACTGCGAGACCTGCTTGAACGGCCCCTCGGGCTTGTCGGAAACGCCCACAGCGCCCTTCGAGCCCACGATGTAGGCGTAGAGGTAGTATTTTCCGTCCTTCTCGACAACGTCGGGAGCGTAGCACTCGCGGCGTGTCCAGTCGGTGTCGGCAGGACGTTCGCCGCCGTCCTTTGTCCGCAGGCTGTCGCCGTGGCACTGCCAGTCGTTCAGGTTTGACAGCGGCGCCGACCAGACCTTCAGCTTGTAGTCGCAGAAGGCTGTGCAGGCGGCTCTGTCGTGAGAGCCGTAAAGATAAACTCTGTCGCCGAAGACTCTCGGCTCGCCGTCGGGAATGTACTCCCAGAGCGGCAGGAATGGGTTTGGCATGATTATTCCTCCGTTTGCTGTTTATAATTTCTGTTATTATGATTATAGCACATTTGCAGGCCGATTCATATATCCGAATGTGCAGTTTTCTATGATGAAATATGTATACTCAAAAATAATTGTATACCATTTTTGAAAATTCGGTTGACAATTTCGACGCCGTGTGCTATAATGTAAACGCACTTAATACTGGAGGTAATATAATGACAAATTCGATCGACAACACAAGCAAGAAGACCAAGCCAGCGTTTTCTACGCCGGAGCTTGTATACATCGCGGTATTCGCGGCGCTAATGACTGTCTGCTCATGGATATCCATTCCTGCGCCTGCACCGCTTGCGCCCTTCACCTTGCAGACCTTTGCGGTGTTTGTGACGCTCCTGATGCTCGGCGGCAGACGCGGCTTTTTCGCGATACTTGTATTTATCCTGCTCGGAGCGATAGGCGCGCCCGTGTTTGCAGGGTTCAGCGGCGGCTTCGGCGTGCTGCTCGGCACCACTGGAGGCTACATAATCGGCTTCCTGTTCTCGGCGGTGGTCTATATCCTGTTTGAGCATTTTCTCGGCAGCAAGGCATGGGTGAAGCTGGCGGCGCTCGTTCTCGGGCTGCTGGTCTGCTACGCCTTCGGCACGGCCTGGTTCATGATCGTTTATACAAGGACAACTGCGCCCGTCGGCATCGGGTCGGCGCTCGGCTGGTGTGTGCTGCCGTATCTTGTTCCCGACGCCGCTAAGCTTGTGCTCGCGTGGAGCATCTCGCTGGCTGTCGGCAAGCGTGTCCGCCTCTGATGACTGACTACGGACTGAGGCCGCACCACGCTCTCTGCCTGCAATTCTTTGTTGGAAAGGGCTACTCCGAGGGCTTTGTGAGGAATATGCAGGAGCGCAAGCAGCTGCTTGAAGGCTCCGACCCCGAGGTCAGGCTCGTCTGCGGCTGTGATATTATCTGTAGCTGCTGCGTTCACGCCGCTTCGGGGAACTGCGAGAGCAGCGACAAGGTCGCCGGTTTTGACAGGAAGGTGCTTTTGCTCACAGGACTGTCCGAGGGCGAGCCGATCCGCTTCAGCGAGCTGACAGAGCTTGCGAGGGAGAAGATCATCCGTGCAGGCAGGCTCGGCGAGGTCTGCGGCAGCTGTCAGTGGTGGCAGCTCTGCTCTTCGATGCTGGATAATAATCTGTAATGAAAAAGCTGTCGTGTCAGTTTGAGCGGCGGCTTTTTTCTATTTGACAAACATCTCATTTTCTGATATAATGTACAAAATAAACAGTTTTTTACACAAAGGAGGTAATGATTATGGACAAAGTCAAGAAAAAGCTGGCATTCGGGTGCATGAGGCTCCCGATGATCGACGGCAAGGTGGACGAGCCCCAGTTCTGCAAGATGGTGGACAGGTTCATCGAGGAGGGCTTCAATTATTTTGATACCGCTCACGGCTATCTCGACGGACTGAGCGAGACCGCACTCAGAAGCTGCCTGA
>CAMNBY010000188.1 GCA_946533615.1 uncultured Clostridia bacterium | reverse complement strand
GAAGGAGCTTGAAGAGAGCTGCGGAAAGCTGTACTTCGAGGACGGCCTGACGATCGCAAAGGGCTTGTGCTTTCTTGACGTCCGCGACCTCGGCGGCGACGGTATCGAGGAGATGATCGCCGTTTACTTCACGCCCGACACCCACGAGCGGAAGATAGAACTCTGGGGCTACAGCACAAAGGACGGCGGAGAAGCCAGGTGTGTCCTCGAGTCGCAGGCCTTCACATACAACGTTGACTTTGCGGCTGTCGATCTCTGGCAGGACAAGGACGGTCACATCTACATTCAGTCAATGAAGGACTACCAGGGCGAGTGGTCGCTTTCGACCTATTATGACAATGTGGTCTACGGGCTGACCTCGCCTGATATAGAATACTATAACGAAAACTTTGACCGCGAGGGCGGCACAGCTGTGTTTGCGACCTTCGGCGGAGATATGGAGCTGAAGCTCGAGGATTCGTATTACATCTCCTGGTGGGAGAAAAACGATGAGGTAGAGCAGAAGCTTAAAGAGAAAGTGAGCTCGGAGCGCCAGAAGCTCGGTCTTGACTGACGAAAAGGAGAAACACAAATGAAAGCGAGCAAGATGTCAAAGACCGCACTGCTTCTGTTGGCGCTTGCACTTTCCTCTTGCGGGAGCACAGACAGCTCCGCAGCCGCAGAGACAACAACGGCGTCAGCGACGACTACGACGGCTTTCTCTGCCGTTCAGACGACCACGACAAAAACGGAAAGCACCGAAGCCGCCGCACCCGAGAGCAAGGCCGAAACGACGACGGAAACAGAATCGGCAACGACCACGACCGCCGAGAGCAAAGCCGAGACCCGTCAGGCGCAGACGACCTCTGCCGAAACGCAAACTCGGGAGACGGCGACCCAAGCCCCGCAGACCACGACGACCAAGGCGGCTACCAAGGCCACCGAAAAGCAGACCCCCGCGACGGAAAAAGAACCCGAGCCGCCCAAGCAGGACGACACAGGCCTCGGCGAGATCTTCTCGACGGTGAACAAGATGTTCGGCAAGAGCCCGAAGGACGCGGCGGCGGTCTTTGAAAAACAGTACGGGTTGAAGTTCGGCTACAGCTTCGTCGAATCTCTCGGGAAGACCTACGAGAGCGACGACGGCGAACAGATCGAATTTGAACACGGCGCCGAGAGGATAGACAGATTCTTTATCTCTAAAAATTCCGAGACCTTCAAGGTGCTGGACACGGACGTCAGGGTGCTTGTGATACGCTCGGACGACGAGCGCGGCACCTACAGCGTAAGGTTCTGTTCCAACACAGACTTTGAAGAATACGGCGCTGCCGCACAGCTCCCAAGCGTACAGGAGAGCGGATTAAAGGAGTTTCGGCGGCTGGTGGGTCTTGTGGACAAGTATGACCCGAAGGCCGACTACAGCGCCGACCTTGACACGGGGTACTTCGCCTGGTACGGGTCGCCCGCAGGGAATTTCTTCCTGACGAGCGAACCGAAGGAAAAGTCACAGTTTGACAAGGCGCATATCTATATAGAATTCAAAGACCCGATATAACGGGCAAAAGGAGCGATACTATGAAGCTTGTATACGCGATAGTAAACGACGAGGACACCTATGCGGTGTCCAAGGGACTGCAAAAGCAGGGCATCAGAGCAACGAAGCTCGCTTCCACGGGCAGCTTTCTTTCAAGGGGCAACACCACCTTTATGATATGCTGTCAGGACGATCAGGTAGATGCCGTTATAGACGCCTGCAAGCAGTTCTCAAAGAAGAGAAAGCAGTTCGTTTCATCATCGGCTGTTACGGAGGCCGCAGGCTCCTCGGATCCTGTCGAGATCACGATCGGCGGCGCGACCATATTCGTAACGGACATCGAAAGATTCGAGCAGGTCTGAAATGCTGTACGGAAACGAAGGAACAAAGCAGCTGATAGCCTCGATGATCTCCAAGGGGCGCGAGCCTCATTCGATCATCATTACGGGCGAGAGTGGCTCGGGCAAGCGGACTCTTGCGGGATACATCGCGCAGGCTCTTTTCTGTGAGGAACACACGGGCGTTCCCTGCGGGCGCTGCCGTCAGTGCAGGATGCAGGAGCACGGCAACCACCCCGACTTTATCCCCGTTAAGCCCAACGAGAACGGCAACTACCAGATCGACACGATGCGCGGTCTTGTTTCCGATGCTGTCATCTCGCCGAACGAGGGTCAGGCAAAGGTCTACCTTATCGCCGATCTTGACCGTTCTCCGAACACAGCCGTCGCGGCACAGAACGTGTTGCTGAAGCTGATCGAGGAGCCGCCCGAGCACTGCTTTGTAATCATCACTGCGTCGGCAAAGGAGATATTTCTGAAAACGGTCATCTCAAGGGTGCTCAGCCTGAACACCGAGCCTGTTTCAGGCGACGATGCCGAAAGCTGGCTGCGCTCGCTCGATAAATACGAGGACGAGGACATTTCACGGGCAGCTGCGGCCTGCGGCGGGTGCCTCGGCAGATGCGTCGAGCTGATCGAGAGCAAGGAATCCGACACGGCGGCAGACATTGCGATAAACTCTGTCGAAGCCATCGCCGCAAAGGACGAGTACGAGCTGCTAAAAGCCCTGACCGCCGCAGACAACAAAAAGGCGGTGCTGCGGCAGGTCTTCATGTACATTGCAGAAGCAGCCAACGCCCTTACCCGCAGGCAGCTCGGCCTCGAGGGCAGGAGCATATTGCCAGAAGCTCTGATGCAGCGGCTG
>CAMNBY010000187.1 GCA_946533615.1 uncultured Clostridia bacterium | reverse complement strand
AAGACCTGCCTGGCCGATGTACTTATCGCCCCACTCGTTGTAACCGCCGTAGGTTCTTGCAGTATTGGTCTTAGCATTGTTGCCGGTGTCCTCAGCCCAGAGGTAAACGATGTTGCCATCGTCGTCGGTCTTGATAGAAGGATCGATCTTGTACTCTTCGCCGTTGATCTCGCATTTAACATTTACTTCGTAGAGGTCGTTAGGATCGCTGTCGCCGAAGGGCTCGTTGAATACGATAGTAGGAGCAGTGAACCAAACCTTAGCGATATCGCTTGTGAAGGTGTCGCTGATCTCGAACTCTCTGTCAAGGAATACGGTAGCAGTCTGAGCTGTGATATCGTCAGTGATCTGCTCAGCATCATAGAAGAAGGTGTTCCAGGAACCGGTCTTCTCTTCTTCGCCGTAGTTGAGTACCCAGGAAATGTTGATCTCGGTGATATCATGACTGCCCCAACCCCAGTTGGAGTCGAAGAACATGCATCCGAACTTAGGAGCGTCAGCCTCGGCTTCTTCCTCGCCGGCATCCTCGCCGCCCTGCTCGTTTGCTTCCTCAGCCTCAGCCTCGGGAGCGTCCAGCCAAATATTGGTTACGACCAGCTCATACTTGCCGGTCTCTTCGTTGAGCTTTGCATCACTCTGTGCCCAGTAATCGGGAGAACCGTCCTCTTTAACCTTAGGCTTGCCTTCCTCGTCAACCTGCTGCTCGTTAGAGTTGTAGCCAAAGCCGAAAGGAGCGTCACCAGTAATGGTAAGACCTGTAGGTGTTCTGCCCTCGTCGAGCTTCGCGGTCAGCTTAGCATAATCCTCAGCAGTACCTGCGGAGAAGTCTAAAGCAGCGCGGTCAATGGTAGCCCAGTGACCCCAAGTCTCGGACTCGTCGCCCCACTCCCAATCGGAAAGGGTGATCTTGCCGGTAGCTTCCTCGGAAGTAGCAGCAGCCTCCATATACTTGCTGTCGCCGCCGAAGGAAACATAAGCGTTGCCTATGGGCTGCTCCTCAAGCTCAAAGATCTCAAGGTCTGTGATAGTGAAGTTAGCCTCAGACCAGCACTGGATCCAGATCTTGCAGGCGTAGTCGTCCTTGGAGAACAGCGGCTCCTCGCCGTTGTACTCGAGAGTATAGGTCTTGTCCTGACCCTCTACAGGCTTAAGTGCGTAAGGCTTAACGCCCTCAACGATAGACCACTCACCGAAGGTCTCCCAGTTCTTGTCCTTAGACGAGTCTTCGTTCTTGGCCTGATAGCCGAAGCCGCCGCCGATCCACTCGCTTCCGCCGTTGAGCATCGACTGGATAGTCTCCTCGGTAGCATCATCAACGACCATAGTTACCTTAAAGCCGGAAACGAAAGATGCGTCCAGAGCGGTCTCAAAGTAGCTGCCTTCAACAGCAGTGTAATTGCCGTCATCGTCCTTAACGGGATTCTTGCCGTCTTCGTCCATTACGGAATCGTAAAGGGTGAAAACGCCGGCTTCGGCATCGTATGCAGGACCGTCAGTTACTTCGCTTGCGGGGTTTGCAGCGCCTGCGGGCAGAGCTGCGAGCATAGAAGCAGCAAGTGCAGCAGCACTCATTCCTGCAAGAAATTTACTTGCCTTCATTTTAATTTTCCTCCATTTTTTTAGATTTTCCTCCGACAAGGGAGGGCAAACAGATACTCTCCCAGTATCATTGTAAACTAATTGTAACATATTATACTAATTTATTCAATAAGGCTTTTTAACAAATTTTAGTACTCCGCTTTAGCCATTTTACACAAATGGAACAAATCAAAGCCGTCAAATCGTCCAAAATAATCTAAAAAAGCTAATATCGTCATATAAACAAAGAAGCGGCTCCCTCTCAAAGGGAGCCGCCGTGTATAAGAATCTTATCTGAACTTGACATCTGCGCCTATGCGTATTCTTGTTGTGGCAGGGCCGCATTCTTTAGTTGCCAGTACTTCTTCTTCGCTTGCGCCAAATTGATTCATGTACCATTCGTAGTCGTTCTGACCCCATTTGCCCTTGGCATAGTCAAGAGCCTGCTGAACGGTATCGCCGTAGTTCATCATGCGGTCAACAAAGGTGCCTTCCATAGCTTCATTATAGTATGTGAAAACGCTCTCGTCGCTGGCGATAACGACCGATGCGCCCGCATCGGCAATGGCGTCAACAAGGTTGGGTGTCAGATAGCCCATGCAGCAGCCGAGATAGAACGTAGTGCCTGCGAGCTCGCCGTTCCTGTAGTTGTCCCTGAAGAACTGAGGTGCTACCGCAGGTGTCCAGCCGCCGCCGAACAGGCTGCCGTCGCGTATCATAAGAATACCGCCCGAGGCAATGTCTGCCTTGTAGGTCTCCATCATCTCGTCCGAGCCCTCTACATCAAGACAGATCAGCGGGTCGTCGGAGTCCGGAAGCATTCCGCCGTGGATCTCGATGCTGACATAATCGTACTGTGCAAGGTTCTTGAAATCTTCTATGGTAGCGTCATCGTCAAATTCGATGTTCATTCCGTAGGTCTGCCATGTTGCGACATCCTGTCTGAGGATCCTTTCCATATCGGGGAATCCGAGGCCGTAGAGCATCTTGCCGTTCATGCTTGCCGCAGGAACAGGCTCGGGCTCGTCCTGAGAGGGTGTATCGTCAACTGACGGCGTATCATCAATGGAAGGCGTATCGTCTATTGAGGGAGTATCATCTCTCGACGGCGTATCGTCTATTGAGGGAGTATCATCTCTCGACGGCGTATCGTCGGTATCACTGCCGCCGAAGGGGTCGGTGAACTTCTTGTAAAGATCTTCTATGGGTATCAGCCTTATGCCGCCGTGCTGGTCGTCGCCGTAGGTAAAGGTGAACATTCCCGTGTCAGGGTCATATTTGAAATCCTTGACATAGTCCTGATCTTTAAGGGCGTCGAGCACCTGTTCTATGGTATCCTTCTTCTCGTCGATATCCATATCGTCGTACTCGTCCTCATCGACCATTTCCTCAATCTTTTCGTCAACGATCTCGGTGATCTCCTTGTCCTCATCCTTTTTGTCGTCCTTCTTGAAATGCTTATATGCAAAGAAGCCGCCGACTCCTATCGCTGCCGCAGCAAGCACGCAGATCACTGCGATCAGGGGACCCTTGCCGCCCTTTTTCTTTGCGGCGGGAGCGGGAACGCCTGCGGGAGGCACCGCTGCGGGACGTATCTGAGGGGGAACTGCTCCGCCCATCGGCGCCGAGGGCGTCGGCGGAACAGGAGGTGTCGGAGGCACCGAGCCCCCGGGAACTGTATATCCGCTGTTATCTCCGAACGGATAAGCGGCGTCGTTGGGCTGAACTGGAGAAACGGGCTGTATAGGCGTTCCGTCAAACGACTGTGCGCTCTGGAAGCCCTGCACAGGCTGTGTGTTCTGCGCGGGAGCCGCTACCTTCTGTCCGCAGGAGGGGCAGAACACCGCGCCCTCTCGCAGCTCGTGACCGCATTTTGAACATTGCATGATATCACTACCTTTATTAACAAATTTAGAAATATTTCGCCAGTTACATTATATCACAAGTAAAAATCTATGTCAATACTGTAAACAGCATCAAAAACGGCGCAAATCAGGTTGAAAAAACAAAAAGGCGCCCGAGGGCACCTTTTTATAATATACGGTTATTTACGCACCGCAAGCTTCACGGCCTCGTAGGCGCCGTTGTAGGTGCCTGCCTGCTTGGCCTTGACGATGTTATCGCACATGAAGCGCAGAATGCTGTCGTCGTTCTGCATCGCCGAGAGCATCGCGGAGATGTCGTTCATCGTATCGCACTCGAAGGTGCCGTCGCCGACCTCTGCGGCGCGGACAGCGCCCCAGGCCTCGTGGCCGCCCACGCGCTTTATCATCAGCTTCGGGACGGGATAGAACGCAAGCTCGCTGGGCTTTGTTATCAGCACGTCGCAGGCTCTCATCAGCAGGTTGGTCGAGTAGACCGCCGCGAAGATGTCCTTGTGGCAGAAAACGTGTATCCCCGAAAGCTCGCCGTCAAGAGCCTCTGCCGCAAAGCGCGAGGTCTCGGCAAAGTCGTCGATGTGCTCGGTGGTGAGGGCAGAAAGCTCGGGGATCTTCTGCTTGATGGAATCCAGCACGCCGTAATGGTCGCCGAGGTTTATCATCAGCATGGCCTTGTTTTTCCTGATCTTCGGAAGCAGCCTGCGGATAATTGCAACGAAGATATCCTGCTGGGCGCCTGCACCTCCGATCGTCAGGAGATAGCGCTTGGGCGCACCGCTTTCGAGCCTCCTGATCCGGCGCTCGCAGTCGGCCTCGATGTTCGCCGCAAGCTCGTGGTCGATGTAGTGTCCCGTAAAGGCGATGGCGTCGTCTGGCATGGGACGCAGTATGCGCTTCTTGTCCATTCCCCTGAGCACCTTGTAGCCGAGATACGAGGACTGGGTCTGGACAGTGTGTACCGAGCCCTCGGCAAGATGCAGCGCCATCGGCCAGTTGTCGGGCACAACGTTCACAACGTTCGTCAGGCCTGCGTGTATGGCTGCCTGTGCGGGCCAGACGTGGGTCGCCGCGAAGGGAATATCCTTCGGAAGATCGGTATAAAGCCCCGTCATCAGCTCGGTCATCTTCTGGTCGGAGCAGTTGTAGGTCAGCTTGCGGAAGCCCTCGCTGTTCAGGGGCTCCCATACTATTTTATTAAACAGCCAACTTTTCTGCGAGATGCGCGAGCCAAGGGAATAAAGATCGTTCTGCGCGGAGATGATATTGGTGGCGGCTGTGCCCTTGAAGGAGTTCAGGTCGAACCAGTAGGGGTCATAGCCCATCGAACGTGCCGCCGAGGCAATAGCCATCGAGATGCGGTAGTGTCCGAAGCCCATGCGGATATTTCCGATCACTATGCTCTTAGCGGGATCAAGCTCCAGCGGCTGATCCGACAGGACAAGATTTTTAACTCCCATCACGGGGCCGATGACAGGGTTCTCCACCGCCGCCAGATGGTAGTGCTTGCCGCGGTCGTCGCCGTGCTTTTTTGCCATCTTTCTGGCGTTGTTGACCGCCTTGCGCACATCTCCCGCCCGCATTTCATTCCCGAAGATAACAGAAGACTTATCCATGCTTATCTCTCCTTTTTTTATTTCAGCTATTGACATTTCTGCAAAAGTGTGATAGAATGTATATCATACTGATAGTTAGTCTATCACAAAAAGGGGCGTTTGTCAAGTGGAATACAAAAAAATTCTTGAAAATGCTAAAAACGACCGCATGGACACCGCCGTCAGATACACGGCCGACCTGCTGCTCCAGCGGGACGTCAGCGAGATCGCGATGACGGACATCGCCGCAGGCTGCGACATCGGCGTAGCATCGCTCTACCGCTGGTTCGGCACAAAGCCCGTGCTGGTGCTGAGAGCCGGGTGCCTGCTGTGGCGGTCGGTGAGGTCGCTGTTCGACGGTGTTTTTGAATGCGACTATTATAAGGAGAAGAACGGCATCGGCCAGCTCTGCGAGCTGATGAAGGTCTTCAAGGTTTTGTATCTTTCGCACCAGGATTTCCTGCGGTTTTTGGACAGCTTTGACCGCTATGTGATAAGCGAGGAGATCCCGCCCGACGAGCTTGAGGAATACCGCAAAAGCGTACTGGACTTCTACCCCCTGCTCGAGAGTGCCTATAAAAACGGCGTCGCCGACGGTTCGGCAAGAGCGGGGATAGACTTCCGCATACTGTATCTCTCCGTCACCCACGCGCTAATGCTGATGAGCGAAAAATTCGCCCGCGGGGACATCTTTGAGGGAGAGAACGAGACCGCCGAGCAGGAGCTCGACCTGATGATAGACATGGCGATAAGATACGTCGCCTTAAAGGAGGAAGCATAATGAACGAAACTGTACAGGCTCCGAAGAAAAAGATAACCAACAAGATACTGTGGCTCTTCGCCGTCGGACAGCTGGGCTGGTCGATGCTCTCGGGAATAGTATCCAACTGGCTGGTGTTCTTCTATATGCCCGAGGACTCGCAGATCGAGCTGGGGCAGAAGACCTTTATCACCCAGACAAGCATCGTGCTCGGCCTGACGGTCATCGGCTGCATCACAGCCATCGGACGGCTTTTCGACGCCGTCACCGACCCGTATATCGCATCAAAATCCGACCGCTGCCGCCACAAGGACGGCAGGCGCATCCCCTTTATGAGGGTCATCGCCGTTCCCTTTGCGGTCATCACGGTGCTGATCTTCGTTTCTCCCGTGGGTCATGTTTCCTGGGCGAACAACATCACCCTGCTGGTGACGCTGCTGCTTTTCTATCTCTTCATGACCATTTACTGCACGCCATATAACGCCCTGCTTCCCGAGCTCGGACGCGACCCCACGGACAGGATAAACGTTTCCACCTACATCTCCGTGACCTTCTTCCTCGGAAGCGCTTTCTCCTATCTTGTCCCGAACATCGCGGGCATCTTCCGCGACTCGATGGGCTATGCAAATTCCTTCCGCCTGACGATAGGCATAATGGCAGGCGTCGCGGCGATCTGTATGCTGGTGCCTGTTTTCACAATAAGGGAGCCCGACTACGTTGACACCACCCCCTCGGAGACGCCCGCCTTCGCTTCCCTCTCCAAGACCTTCTCAAACGTAGAATTCAGAAAGTTCGTGGCCTCGGATATTTTCTACTGGGTGGCTCTTACAATGTTCCAGACGGGACTTTCGTTCTACACCGTTACGCTGATCGGCCTTGACGCCGACAAGACCTTCATACTCTTTGCCACGATGACGGCAATGAGCCTTGTGTTCTATCTCCCCGTCAATATTTTAGCAAAGAAGCTCGGAAAGAAGAAGCTTGTAATAAGCGCTTTCGTGTTCTTCAGCCTGGTGTTCCTCTACACCGCCTTTGCAGGCAAGCTCGGTATGCCGAAAATGGTCAACGGACTTTCGATCTCGGTGCTGGCATCTATCCCGATGGCGGTGCTGGGCATACTGCCGCAGGCCATCGTCGCTGACGTTGCTCAGGCCGACGGCATCAAAACAGGCGAGAGCCGCGAGGGTATGTTCTTTGCGGCAAGGACCTTCGCCATGAAGCTCGGTCAGGCGCTGGCAATGGTGCTCTTTACGTCCATCAAGGGCATTGGCGAGAACGGCTTCGGCCTCAGGCTGACCGCCGCCGTCGCCGCAGCTCTCTGCCTCATCGGCGGCATCATTCTCGGGCTGTATAACGAAAAGAGCGTCAAGGGCGTAATCGACAGCGAAACTACCGAAACGGAGGAATGACAATGCTCTGCAAACCAACGGAATACAACGCGGTAATAAAATTCAACGGAATGATGTGCGAGTTCACCGACGTGCTGGAGCTGCCCGAATTCACGGCGAAGCTTATCTGTGACGAGGAGCGTGTCCGCATCAGGGTCGTTCCCGCACAGGAGGTCGAGTTTGAGGAAATATACATCGAGGCGAAGCTCGAGGTCTCCGAAAGGGATCGGGTATTCATGAACGGCTATCAGTCCTGGACAGACAGCCGAGAATACAGCATAAAGGAAAAAATGCGGGGCATAAACCAAATACCCATGCCGCTGGTGAGAAAGTACAATTTCGACAAGTACGGCGACTACGGCTTTGTGGGCTACAGCAGCCGCAGAGGCGACTTTCACGGCTTCAGCTACGGCTATATCCGCCTCGGCGACGAGTTCATGCTGATGGGCTCGGTCAGCGAGAGGAGCGGCTTCACGGTCTTCGAGCTCTTCTCCGAGCGGGGCAAGCTCAGGATAAGCCGCGACTGCGCAGGCGCTGTCTACGGTGTGCCATTCGACGCCGTTGACGTCGTCACCCTGACAGGCACCGAGGAGGAGGTCTTCGACCGCTGGTTCGCCCTCATGGAGATCGACCGCCCGAAGGCTGCGCGGATCTTCGGCTACACCAGCTGGTACAGACATTATCAGGAGATCGACGAGCTGAAGCTGCTGCTCGATCTCGAGGCGCTTGCAAAAAGCGGCGTCCGCCAGGACATCTTCCAGATCGACGACGGCTACCAGACCGCCGTGGGCGACTGGCTAAGCATCAACAAGCAGAAATTCCCCAACGGCATCGCCTGCATCAGCGAGGCGGCTCACAAAAGAGAGCTGCTCTCGGGGCTGTGGCTGGCGCCCTTTGTCTGCGAGCGCGAGTCGGATATATTCAAAAACAAGAAGGATTGGCTTTTGAAGGACTCGGACGGCGCTCCGCTGCCTGCGGGCTGCAACTGGAGCGGCAGCTATGTGCTCGACTTCTACAATCCCGAGGTCAGGGAGTATCTCAAAGAGGTCTTCCGCGTTGTGCTCAGCGAGTGGGGCTTCGACATGGTGAAGCTTGACTTCCTGTATGCGGTCTGCATTATCCCGCAGCATGGAAAGAGCCGCGGCGAGATCATGTGCGAGGCGATGGATTTCCTGCGCGAGTGCTGCGGCCGCAAGCTCATGCTCGGCTGCGGAGTACCGCTGATGCCTGCCTTCGGCAAGGCTGACTACTGCCGCATCGGCTGCGACGTCGGCCTCAGCTGGAACGACTCGCCTATCATGCAGCAGACCCACCGCGAGCGCGTTTCAACAAGGAACTCAATGCTAAACACAATTTTCCGCCGCCAGCTTGACGGCAGGGCGTTCCTCAACGACCCCGACGTTTTCCTGCTGCGTGACGAGAACCTGAAGCTCTTCCACTGCCAGAAGCAGAGCCTTGCCCTCATCAATCACATTTTCGGCAGCGTGTTCTTCACCTCTGACGATGTCGGCACCTACACGGACAAACAGCGCCGTATGCTTGCCACCGCCAGAAGATATGCTGACGCCAAGGTGCTTCGCGCCGAATGGGAGCACGGAAGTGTCAGACTGACGATCTCGCTGAAAGGAAGGCTGAAAACTATTACCCTCCTTCCCGACGGAAGATTAGCATAAAACCAAACAAGCCCGCAAGGCCATTGTGACCTTGCGGGCTTGTTTTATTCGGTTTGTTTTGCTCGGGCGCTTTCCTCTCACTCTATCCGTCTGACCCCCACCGTATCGCGAGGGAGCCCCGGCACATCACACAGCTGTGAGGCGGCTTCGCCGCCGTTCTCGCGAATCAAAAAAAGCGGGTTCAGCACATCAGGGTCTGGTCGAAGGCGAAGAGCGCCTGGTTTATCTCGAAGATGTCGTACCTTCCGTTGATGATGAAATACTTCACTATAAGATCGAACTTTATGCTGTCCGAGAGAGCATATCCTGCTTTTGCAAGCAGTCTCTCCGTATCCTCAAGGCTCAGCTCCAGCGCGATGGCAAAGGCAAGCACCGTCTGCTTTTTGGGCTTGTAGTCCGCCTTCGAGCGTATCTTCGAGAACAACTTGCGGTCGATGTTCGCCTTGCGGTAGACCTCGGGATCCGTCATGCCGCTTTGGTCGATGAGCCTCAGCAGATACTGTGAGAACGACTCGTCCCGCGAGGCAAGAAAGGCATCAAGGCTCTCGGGAGCCATGCTTGGCGCCATCATCGGCATCGGCATTGCCCCCGCCATCGGCATATCGGAAGCGGCCTTGTCGGCTGATACTTCCTCGAAGTCAAGGTCTGCGGGAGCAGACTCCTTCGCTTTCCATAAACGCCTGAACTGCATCGGGCGGCGGGTGTCGTTTTTGCGGGCGTTGTCGGCGTAGGTGTCGTCGATGAATTCCGCGATAGAGCTGTAAAGGCTGCTGCTTATCTCAAACGCGCTGCGGTCAAAGATAACAAGGATAATGTCCATGTCGTTTTGGCGCAGGAAGTCCTCGAAGGCAGAAACTGCGATGCTAAGCGCCTCAGCCTTCGGGTAGCCGTAAACTCCCGAGGAAATGAGGGGAAAGGCGATGCTCTCGCAGCCGCGTTCACGCGCAAGCTCCAGCGAGCGGTCATAACAGGAGCGCAGAGCCCGAGCCTCGCCGCTGCCGCCGCCCTGCCACACGGGCCCGACGGTATGTATAATGTACTTGCAGCTCAGCCTATAGCCCTTTGTGACCTTTGCATCTCCCGTGGCGCAGCCCCCGAGAGTTCGGCACTCCTCGAGCAGCTTCTTCCCTGCCGCCTTGTGTATCGCTCCGTCAACGCCTCCGCCTCCGAGCAGGCTGCTGTTCGCGGCATTAACGACAGCATCGGCCTTGACTCTTGTAATATCATCCCTCACTATCCTGAACGGCATTTTAATTCCCCCTCCATTTTTTATCGAGCGCTTGACAAAGCTTTGCGAGCCTCCCCGGAGGGGAGGCGGTTGCCTTTGTGAATGAGTTCGCGGTGCAGCCGTCAGGCAGGCTTTTTGATTCCCCTACCAGCTTTCAATCGAGCGCTTGGCGGAGCCTTGCGAGGCCTCCCCGGAGGGGAGGCGGTTTCACTTTGTGAATGAGTTCGCGGTGCAGCCGTTAGGCAGGCTTTTTTAATTCCCCCACCAGCTCTCAATCGAGCGCTTGGCAAGGGTCTCAGCGCCGCCCTCTAAGGGCGGTGGGAGCCTTTGCGAATGAGGCAACGGCGCAGCCGTTAGGCAGGCTTTTTTCGGGTATTCCTATTCAGGCTTTATTCTGTGCCGGATCGCCGACCTGCCCGCTTCGCGGAAAGATACCGCCGCAGGCGGCACCCTCATTGTGAATTGTGAATTGTGCATTGTGCATTGATTATCGGGATATGCAAATGGCCGATATTGCTATCGGCCATGCTGGATATTTATGCTGAAATTTGATCGGCTTACTGTGCCCAAGCGGGAGCGTCGAAGGGGCCAACCTCGCCAAGGCCTTCGATAGTGAAGGTAACTTCAAGCTTCTTGAAGGTGAGAGAAGAAACGTCAAGCGGCGGATCTGCCTTGGTATCACCATATTCGTTGTAGATCTCGATGCGGAAGCAGTTGTTTTCACCCTCGATGTTTCCGTAAATGATCTTTGAGGGGTCGAACTCTACTTCCTGACCGTCAGCCTTGATAGAGGTAACCTGTACCTTTACATCGCTGCCGTCGCCCTTGAACTTGCCCTTGATGTCCTTGGCGATGTTGGGATAGTTCTTGCCCTCCTCGGCGTCCTTGAGGGAGTTCTTCTCCATAGCTTTGCCATTGCGGTCGGTAGTGCCGTCGCAGATGCCGATGATGTCTACGCACCAAACAAAAGCGCCGGAAGCGGGAACAACGTCGCCATCGTCGTCCATGTCGGCGTTCTCGTTCATTCTGTCGTCGGGTCCGAGCACCCTGTTATCCAAAGTAACTGTGTACTCGCCGTCGCCTGTGATGTCGGCGTCGATACCGAAGCCCTCTTTCTCCTCGCCTGTGCCGTTCCAGTTGCCGAAGCGCCAACCGCCGTCAGCAAACATCATGAAAGCGTCATAGCCCTGGAACTTGGTCTGGTATGTGAAATCAATATCTGTGCCTGCGGGAGCGTCAGCCTTGGACTCCTCGGCAGTGCTCTCGGCGGGAGCCTCTGTGTCAGCAGTGCTGTCAGCAGGAGCTTCGCTGTCGGCAGGAGCCTCGCTCTCATCGGCAGCAGCCGTGGTAGTAGTAGTGGTCTTATCGTCCTTCTTTGCGGAATCGCTCGAAGAATCGGAGTCGCCGCAGGCGGTGAGCATTGCTGTTGACATTGCGAAAGCGCAAAGAACAGCGGCAAGCTTCTTTGTAGTCATAGTAAGTTTCCTCCTAAAAGTTCATGCTCCCGTGGGGAGCTTCGGTTTGGGTCTTCCGTACCCATTAAAATAATAATACAAAATTTTTGCCCTTTTTTCAAGATACTAATTCAACAAATAATACGCGCGGAAATCGTTTACATTGCACAAAAACAGGTGCTGTTTTTTGTTCAAAATATTGAAATATGAAAATTAAAAAGATTATTATTCAGGCCTCCTGCGGCGTCAGCTGCGCAGGCGTATTTCGACAGATCGGCACGGGCGGACGTGCAGTCTTGCTGTGAAATTGCTAAAAACTGGCGCTTCTTTTTGTTCAAAATATAAAAATTTTAAAAATATTCAGAAATTATATAATATTCACTGGACAAATACATAAAAATCGGTTACAATAAAGGTGATCGGTTAACGGTTAATGATCCGGCTTATGTCGGAAAAAATGGGAGGAATTGAAATGAATACTTATTCGCAACCCAAGAAGCTTGCGGCTGAGGCCTTCGGAACCTTCATTCTGGTGTTCTTCGGCTGCGGCACGGCAATGGTAACAGGCGGCTCGGTAGTGCCTACCGCACTGGCATTCGGCCTGTCGATCGTTGTTGCTGCCTACACCATCGGCAAGATCAGCGGCGCACATCTTAACCCCGCAGTTTCCTTTGCAATGTACTTTGACGGCAGGATGAGCCTTAACGAGGCCATCGGCTACAGCATCGCACAGGTAGTCGGCGGTTTCTGCGCAACGCTCTGCCACGTTATCCTCGTGCTCTGCGGCTTTATGGGCACACTCGAGTTCGACGGCGATGATGTTGACAAGGTCCATGCCGAGATCGGCGAGACCGTGTTCGGCGCAAACGGCTTCGGCACAATGAATTTCTTCGGCGCTCTTATCACCGAGATCATTCTGACGACTATCTTCGTTCTCGTTATCCTCGCTGTTACTCAGAGCGATGACGAAGGCACAAGCAAGCACGCAGGCCTGTTCATCGGCGCTGCACTCGTTTTTGTTCACCTTATCGGCATCGGCATGACAGGCACATCTGTCAACCCTGCAAGAAGCCTCGCTCCCGCGATCTTCTCCGCAGGCGCTACCGACGGCGATTCCCTCAAGGAGCTCTGGGTGTTCATCGTAGGACCCATGGCAGGTGCTTTCCTTGCAGCTATGATAAACTCGCTGCTCATCAAGGATAAGGACTGATCGGACGGATCTTTTCAAACCGACACAAAAACCTCTGCCTTCGCGGCGGAGGTTTTTTTAGGCAATACCGCACAACCATTGTGCGCAAGATGCGCAGTCAGATTTTTCGTCAGATTGCCTAAATTCGACGCAGGAAGGCTGA
>CAMNBY010000186.1 GCA_946533615.1 uncultured Clostridia bacterium | reverse complement strand
CCCTCATAGCAGCTCCACGTCAGCCCGAAGGGCACGCCCAGCTCCGCGCCTGTCCTGACCACGTCCGCCTTGCTGAGCGACACAAAGGGCGCCTCGACCCTCAGCTGCTTTCCGCTTCCGATGTACACCGCGTCGTTCATGGCCTTGTTGAAGTCCTCGGAGCAGTCGGGATAGGCGCTGCCTGCCGCGTCGTCGCTGTGGGCGCCGTAATAGATGACCTCACAGCCGTTTGAGAGCGCGATGCTTGCCGCCGAGGCTATGAACAGCCCGTTGCGGAAGGGGACATAGGTCGAAACCGGCCTGCCCTCGCTGCCCTCGAGCTGCTCGGCGTAGCTCTCCTTCGGTATCTCGCCCGTGGAGCCTTTCAGCAGTGTGCAGTCAGAGCCCTCGAATATCATCGCAAGATCGAGCGTCCTGCGCTTTACGCCGTAATGTGCCGCCACAGCCTTCGAGGCCTCGATCTCCCTGTCGTGCTTCTGTCCGTAACAGACCGACAGCGCCAGCACTTCTGCGGCGCCGTATTTTTTTACCGCAAGAGCCAGACAGGTGCTGCTGTCAAGGCCTCCGCTGAATAATACAAGTGCTTTCATATCTCCGTTCCCTCCCTCAGACAAGCAGATCCTTCAGCTCCTGACGCTCCCTGAACTGTCCCAGATAGGTGCGGGTCTCGGTCTTTGAGGAAGCGTTCCTGATGCCTCTGGCCGTCATGCAGCTGTGGTGTCCCGTGATGCGGACGCCCACATCGGGAGTGCCTGCCGCTTCGGAGATTATCTCGGCGATGTCGCGGCCGAGGCGCTCCTGTAATTGCAGGCGCTTTGCAGCCATGTCGCAGATCCTTGCGATCTTGCTGAGCCCCAGCACACGTCCGCGGGGAACGTACCCCACGTTCACCGTCATGTCGTACATCAGAGCCATGTGGTGCTCGCAGTAGCTGAACACCGTGATGTCCTTCATCACGACTGCCTCGTCGGCGGTGCTCTCCTCGGCGGTAAAGGTCTTGGAGAACATCTCGGCTATCTCGTGATTTGTGTAGCCGACACCCTCAAAGACCTCCTCCAGCATTCCGGCGACCCGAGAGGGGGTCTCCCTGAGACCCTCGCGCTCGGGGTCCTCGCCGATGGCCTCGAGCAGGCCTCTTATGTGAAACTCTATTTTTTCTCTGTCCATTTTTCAGACTCCTCTTTCCTGCGGATCCCAGATGAATTTGTGCAGCTGTAATTGCAGCCGCACATCGCCCAGTCCCTTTTCCTTCATGAACTCCACCATATCGGCTGGTTCGATCATGCCGAACACGGGGCTGAGATAGACCCTGCACTTCGGCCTGTGCTCTGTGATGACGGTATATGCCCTTTCAAGATCCTTCCGCGAGGCGCAGACCATTTTGAGCGTGTCGTTCTCTCCGAGCAGGCGGATATTTTCGGCCTTCATGAACCTCTCCATGCCGCTTGAGGGAAGCTTGTAGTCCATAGTGAACACGGGTCTCGGCTCTCCTGTGAACGGCGCTAAGTCCTCGGCGCCGTTGGTCTCGATCTCGACCCTGAGCCCCATGCCGAGCAGTGTGGTGATAAGCTCCCTGATGCCCTCCTGCAAAAGCGGCTCGCCGCCTGTGAGCGTAACGTTCCTGACTCCCGCCGACCACGCCTCATCGGCGATACCGCAGAGGTCGCTTACAGAAGCCGCGGTGCAGAGGACATCGGGGCGGTTCGCCCATTTTGTGTCACACCACGAGCAGTTAAGGTCACAGCCTGCAAAGCGCAGGAAGAGTGCCAGCTCGCCTGCTCTCTGTCCTTCTCCGTTGATGCTGACGAAGTGCTCCGCCAGCCTGAACCAGCCGCCCACGGTCACGCCCCGTAGCCTGCGCAGTTGTCGCGTGTCTCGAAGACGCGCACGAAGCTGACGGGCAGGCCGAGCTTTTTAAGCTCTGTAAAAAAGTGTCTCGCAAAGTTCTCGGCGGTGGGGCGGAAGGGCACCGGCGTCAGGCTGAAGCCCTCGTCCCCGAGCGCCTGCACGGTAGCCGGCTTCAGGGAGCCCTCCTCAAAGATCAGCGTGTGGTCAAAGCTGTCCGCAAGACCTCTCACGGCTTTTTTTATCACCGAAAAATCGGTAAGCATACCGCGCTCCTGACCGCCGCTTTGCAGCTCCTCGCCCGAAAATTCGGCCTCGAGCAGCCAGCAGTGTCCGTGGATATTCCGGCATTTGCCCTCGTAGCCCGCAAGAAAGTGGGCACTGTCGAACGATGCCGAGGTTTTTAGTGTGTACATTTTACTCTTTGCCCTCCAAACAAAAAAAGATGCCCCTGCAAAACAGGCGCATCTGAACAGGCGGAGCCGTGAGCTCCGCTGAAAGTATCCAAATGTCTGCCCTGGTTTTGATTAATGACAGGATGGCGCAAACGAACTGTCAGAATTGGATTATATCACAAAGGCGCACAAAAGTCAATGGATAAACTGTGACGAAAAATACTATTTTCCTGACTTTTTTATGAGCCGCCGCAGCTTGTTCCTGCATTTACGGGCAAAGAACCAGCACCGCCTTACGGCAAAGCAGCTCCACACCAGCACATACAGCCTGTAGGGCAGGGAAGTGACGGGAACGCTTTTTCCCTTGCGGTTTATGCGGCACACGACGGCCATTACCTGTTCACGGCCGATGCCGTGTTCAAGGGTGAGCTGGTTGTCGCCGCAGAAGGTCAGGCTATCGCCCTCGGCCGATATCACCCTGTGGAGCACATAGGCGCCGCTGTTCCGCCGGTAGAGCGCGATGTCTCCCTTTTTAAGCTTTTTCGGCGGCCTGACGAGCACAACGCTGTCCCTGCCCTGGGTAATATAAGGCCGCATACTCACGCCTCTCGGCCAGATCGTGAATTCTCCGCCGCTTTCGAGCACAAGGCGGATAGTCTCGTCAAAGTCCCCGAGGCTGAAACGCTCGGTCACGGCTCAAGGATATGCTCGGCCGAGAGCTTTGCAACAAAAGCTTTCACGTCGGCACGAGCCGTGGCTTCGTCCACTTCGTATTCCGTAACGAGCGCCTTGACAAGGGATCCCTCGTCGGCGCCCTTTTCAAGCGCCTTCCACATCAGCCTGCCCGTGTCGTTGAGGCGCATCAGGCCGTCGAACCTGCGGCTGGCGGCGCCAACGGCAACGACGATGTTCTGTCCGCTGACCTCGCGCATTATGAACCCCTTCTTGATCTTCATGACCTCAGCTCCGTTCTGATAAAGATTAATAATAATAAAAATATATTATAATTTTATACCGCGGCGCCGATATTGTCAACTCCGAGTCTGTGCAGCACCGACGGCTTTGTTAAAACTGCTCATAAGCCGGGCGCTGTTTTGGGTAATATGCCAAAAAGCTGAAAAAGAGGTTGACGGCGCCTTGATATAAAGATATAATAATAGTATGTATGGGTACTGCGCCCGTCCGCGGGCCGAGCGTATCTCAGCGATCACATCAGGAGGTTAGCACATGAGAAAGAATAAAATATTATCCGGTGTCCTTGCAGCGGTAATGGCAGCGGCCCTTATCCCCGCTATGCCGGCAGACGAGATCAATGCGGAGGATATCTCTATTAAAAGCGGAGGTTCATTTTATACTGTTCCTGCGGATAAGTCCGAGCCGATTTTTTCAGGTAAATATCCTGAGCAGTCATTTGCTGTTATGAGCGAGACTACAACGCAGATCGTTGACGAAAAGGAAGTCACTGTAGAAAAGAAGTATTTCGATATTACTTTGCAGGATTCGGGCACGGATTGGAAGAAGTTCAAAGATCTTGGAGCTTATGCCTTTGAATGCACTTTTTCTACTGCAAATGGACTTCAGTTTCAAAGAGCTAAAGTAGGCACGGCATATAAGACCATTTACGACAGCGGTTTTATGGTCAAGGAACGTTTCTGGAGAGCGGACGACTGTGAGGTCAATGATAATTCTATCCAGTTTGTCGGCTCAGGCAGCAATCTGATAGTAGATGGATACGAAGATGGTAATTTCGGAATCCGTCTTGAACTGACGAGCGAGCAGGCTGCCGTATATCAGGTGGGTATGACAGAAAAAATAGCTATTGACTGGGCGATATATTCTGCCGAGGAAGCAGAAGCAAAATGGAATCTTCGTCCATCGCAGGGGTTGTCAAAGATCAGTGTAGGCAAAGACGAGTTACTGAGCGGCGCCAACGTTTTGACTGTCAATAATGTAGATTTTTACAGTAATCTGCCTATCAGCGTCACCTACAAGAGCACCAGCGGAGAAAAAAGCGTAAGAGGCTGTCGAGTTTCTCTTTCGGATATTGATTTTGACAACTATCAGGATATTGAAATAGTAGGGTCGCAGGAAAAAAACGTAGACTATGTTCCCGTGGCGTGGACAGCGTTCCAAACCAAAGCGTTGAGCGTGAGCAAGCAGTTTACAGAGATAGATGATAACGGAAAGTACAATGAACGCGCTATTATCAAAATAGCAAGTCCGCAGGTCGGCGTGGTAGATCATGTGGACGTGACGTTTACTTATGTTGACAATGACAATGTTAAACATAAGCAGACCATTACCACCAAAAAGTGTTATGCTGCATTCAAGGTCGGAAGTGATACTGTGGGAGAAAATAACTGTATGTTTGTTATAGTTACTCTCAGAAATATACCTGACAGTATCGTTCCGCTGATGAAGGATAACAAGCCCTGCGGGCTTGATATTGAATACAAAATGTTCTATTAAACC
>CAMNBY010000185.1 GCA_946533615.1 uncultured Clostridia bacterium | reverse complement strand
CCTACGGCCATCCGGCCGATGCGGACAGAGATGAAGCACTGCCCTGTCTGCAACGGCCGGGTGGCCTTTTTGCGCAGAGAAGGTGCTTGATATTTGATAACTGTTTTTCTCCTTGACTTGATGTTTATACTGTGTTATACTCTTTTACAGGAAACACGCGATCATAGAGCTGCCCCTATCCTTTGGCGGCGGCCTTGAGATCTGAGAGCGGAGGAAAGAACAATGCCTAAGACTATCCTTATAATCGAGGACGACGCAGGGATAAACGATATGCTCCGGGTGCTGCTCCGGCAGAACGGCTACCGCACTGTAAGCGCCTATTCGGGTACAGAAGGCCTGCTGGCTCACAGCCGCGAGGTAAGCCTTATCCTGCTTGACCTGATGCTTCCCGGACGCAGCGGCGAGGACGTTATCCGCGAGCTGAAACAAAAGCACAGCGTTCCCGTCATCGTCATAAGCGCCATACATGACATCTCGAAGAAGGTCGATCTCTTCGCACTCGGGGCTGACGATTACGTCACCAAGCCCTTTAACAACGAGGAGCTGCTCGCAAGGATAGCCGCAAGGCTGCGCACAGGCAGCGAAGTCCCCGCCGATGATGCCCTCACCTATAAGGACATCACGCTGAACAGGGGAGACCATTCCGTCACCTGCAATGGCAGAGAAGTCGAGCTCTCGCGGTACGAGTTTGCGCTGCTGGAGCTTCTGATGGAGCGCCCCGAGCGTACCTGCACCAAGAGCCTGATCTACGATACTATCTGGAACGACGAGAACTCCGCCGACGATAATACTCTGAACGTGCATATCAGCAAGCTTCGCCGAAAGCTCAAGGACGCCGCCCCCGATGCCGAGTACATCGAGACCGTCTGGGGCATCGGCTACAGGCTGAAAAAGTGAAAGGAGAGTCGGATATGAAACTGCTTCTGATACGCCACGGTGAGCCCGATTACGCCAAGGACTGCCTGACGGAGCACGGACGCGAGCAGGCAGCGCTGCTTGGAAAGCGCCTGACAGGCGAGAAGATCGCGGCGGCCTACGCTTCGCCGATGGGCAGAGCACAGGAAACTGCGGCCATCGCCCTCGGGGAGCGGGACATTCCCCTCACGACCTGCGCTTGGCTGCACGAATTTGATGTTCAGGTTAAGGACAGCGAGCCCGACCGCCTTGTCAGCGTCTGGGACATGACTCCCGCCGATTGGACACGGGACGGTCTGCTCTATGATAGAGAGGGCTTTGCGGCCTCGGAGCACATCAAAGGCACAGGCGCCGCCGAGCGTTATCTGGCTGTGCAGCAGGGGCTTGACGAGCTGCTCTCGAGCCGAGGACTTGTCCGCGAGGGCGGCATCTACCGAAAGACCGCCGAGTGCAGCGAAACGCTGGCCTTCTTCTGCCACTTCGGAGCCACCTGCGTGATGATAGCGCACCTGCTCGGCGTCTCGCCTGTGCTGACCCTCCAGGGCTTCAGCGCCGAGCCTACAGCCATCGCCGCCGTCTGCACAGATGACCGCTTCGGCGACCGCGTTAACTTCCGCCTTCACGGCTACGGCGACATCACCCACCTGAACGAAAAGGCCTCGGGAAAGATCGCATACAAATAAAAGCAAACGGCACCTCGCTTCAAACAGCAGAGGTGCCGTGTTTGTTTTGTATCAGTAAAGGCCGACGCTTTCCATCAGATCCATCGTCAGCGAGAAGCGCTCGTCCTCCACACAGCCAAGCACAACGGAGATGTAGGTCTTCCCGTCGATCTCGAAGGCCGCCAGAAGGTTTGCGCCGGCATCTGCCGTGGTGCCTGTTTTCAGGCCGATGCAGTCCTCCATGTAGTACAGCCCCGCGGGGTCGAGCAGCTTGTTTGTATTTATCCAGTCAAAGTACTGCCCGCTCTCTATGTAGGTCTCGTACTCGTGGCAGGAAACGATCTGCTGGATCTCGGGGATATCCAGAACGTACTCGCCAAGGGTTATCAGGTCCTCGGCAGTGACCCACTGGTCAAAGTGATCCCAGCCGTCGGGGGTGGCAAAGTGGCTGTCAAACATTCCGATGCGTTTGGCCTCGCCGTTCATCAGCCCGACAAAGTAATCAATGGCGTCCCTGTCGGACATCTCCTCGTCGCCGCTGACGTGGATCGCAACGTTCTTCGCCACAGCGTAGGCGGCGTCGTTGCCCGAGCACATCAGCATACCGCTGAGCAGATCAAAGAGGCACATGGTCTCGCCCTGAGCTATCCAGCAGAGGCTCGATTCCTTGTTCAGCAGCTGCTGCTCGGTCCCGACGGTCACAAGATCGTCGGCGCTCATGTAGTGCAGGGCAGTGGCAGCCGTCAGCAGCTTGGTCACGCTTGCGGGAGCCCGCTCGTCCTCAAGGTTGTAGCTGTAGAGCAGCTCGTCATCGTCCACACAGTAGACACCCGCCGCATAGCAGTATGCCTCCGGAGGCGGATCCTCGGGGCGCTCGGTCGTCGTTGTTGTGGTCGTGGTGGTAGTTGTTGTGGTCGTGGTCGGGGCTTTGGTGGTGGTCACCTCTGCGCTTGTCGTCTGCGGTAATGTTCCGCCCGTCTGCTGCGGGCTGTTTGCGGTCTGTGATCCGCTGTCGGTGTTACCGCAGGAGGACAGCAGACACAGGCAGGCCAGCAGCGAGAGTATTTTTTTCATTCGTCTTGTCACCTCGGTATGGCTCTGGTATGTTAAGGCAGCGTTCGTCTAACCTCTCTGTGCGTCGCTGTCATACGGAAAAAAGGCAGCCTTGTGAGCCGCCTTGATGTTTATTCTTTCAGGATCTTATCAAGCTCGCGCTCGTCACGCTGCGGGTGAAGCTCGCGGCGGGTCTCGACCTGATCTCCCGTGATGCCCTCGGTCGCGTCGGGCACGAACACTATCTTGATGGTCATAAGGATTATTTTCAGATCCATCAGGAAGGACTGGTTCTCGATATACATAAGATCAAGCTTAAGCTTGTCGTAGGGGGTGGTGTTGTACTTGCCCATCACCTGCGCGTAGCCTGTGAGCCCTGCCTTGACC
This sequence comes from uncultured Clostridia bacterium, assembly GCA_946533615.1. Lineage (GTDB taxonomy): Bacteria > Bacillota > Clostridia > Oscillospirales > Ruminococcaceae > FB2012. The sequence continues at coordinate 5,317 of CAMNBY010000185.1, read as the reverse complement.
TTCAGCCTGTAGCGGAACTCGGGCATGGTCTTTTCGTATTTCTTGCAGAACTGCGGGCGCTCGGGTCTTGGCCCTACAAAGGACATATCGCCTTTGATGATATTGAGCAGCTGGGGCAGCTCGTCAAAGCGTATCCGCCGCAGGAGTTTTCCAACGGGCGTGATGCGGTCGTCGTTCTTTCCCGCAAGCTGGGCGCCGTGTTTTTCGGCATCGACCACCATGCTGCGGAACTTGAAAACGTAAAAGCTCTTGCCGCCGATAGTCAGACGCTCCTGCCTGTAGAATACGGGGCCACGGTCATAAAGCTTGATGGCAAGCCCCGCGATCAGCATAAACGGCGACAGCACCAGCAGGGCGATAATGCCCATTATCAGGTCAAAGCTGCGCTTGATGAACCGCTGCTCGAAGGAAAGGCCCTCGTTGCGGTTAAGCAGCAGGGGAGTGTCAAACAGGTTGAAGTCCTCGCTGCCGCGGATTATTATATCCGAGAGCTTCGGGGTTATATAAGCGCGAATGGACTTGTCCAGCGTGAATTTCAGCAGCTTGTTGCGCATCACGCTCGGAACGTCCGAGATTATAACAGCCTCGTATCTCAGTATCTGCTCCTTGATCTTCTCGATGTCCTCGTCGCAGCTGATGGAGGCGCAGATGTGATACTTGTCCTGCCTCATGCTCATTTTTTCGATCAGGGCAGTGGAGTTCTTGTTTCCGTAAACTATTATCATTCGCCTCGGCGGATATATCTTCTTGAAAAGCAGGGAAGACGCAAACGACCACACCAGCGCAACGGCGGTCTCAATGACCGTCAGGTAGATCATCGGCCTCGGGCTCAGACGGCCACGGCCGATAAGGCTGATGATAACGAATGCGACAATGTTTGACCCGACAACGCCCAGCATCTGCGAGCCGAAAAGCGTCAGCGGCTTGAGGTATGTCACCTTGAAGCCGCTCATGCTGCGGGTGGTCAGTGTGTAGATGAAAACATATATGATTATCAGCAGGATATTACCCCTCTGCCAGAAAGGATCGAGCATATCGCTGTTGTATTCCTTATACCAGACATGGGCGAACATCGCTGTGAAAGAGCCGATTATTATAAGTGAAGTAAAGAAGATCAGTATTCTCTTGAACTGCTCCTTATTGCCGCTCAATGCGCATTTCCTCCTTTTTTTAATTCCCCCACCAGTGCTAAGGGCGCACGGCCCAATTCCCCCACCATTTTTCAATCGGGCGCCCGTCAGGGCTTTGCGAGGCCTCCCCGGAGGGGAGGCAGTTTCACTTTATGAATGAGGCTGTGTCCTTGCCGTCAGGCAGGCTTGTTTTTTAATTCACCCACCAAGGTCTCACTTCTGCGCTTGGCAGAGGTCTCAGCGCCGCCCTCTAAGGGCGGTGGGTGCCTTTATGAATGAGGCGACATCCTTGCCGTCAGGCAGGCTTGTTATTTTTTTGCTCGCGCAGTCTCCGGCGTGTGCGCTGCTTCGTATATCGGTTATTATATCACAAAAAAACGGTTAAATCAAGCATTTCCGCATTTTGTACATAATTTGTAACTTATTTTTGTAAGTATTGACCAATGCCGCGGCGGAATAACACAAATCTTGTATATAAACGCAAAGACACCCCCGCCCTGCTTGGCGGAGGTGTTTCGGTCTTGTAATTTTCGCGGTCGATCAGGCGGAGATGCTGTGCTTAACTCTGTCTGTTACCTCGGCACGCTTAGCGTTGTTGAAGCGGTCGATGGTGCCAACAAGATAGCCTGTGATCCTGCGGATCCTCTGGAAAGGAACGTCGGCGAAGTGATAGTCAACGTCAACAAACTCGCCGTCAACTGTCAGGTCGATAGCCTCGATGGTCTTGCCGGGATAGAGCTCGTGAGCTCTGCGGATATAAGCGTCGATCTCTTCCTGCGACATTTCGCCGTTTTTAACATTTACATTTACCATAAGTCTTTACCTCTTTCATAAGCATATTTGTTACGGGCTGTGCGCGGAGGTCGGAAAATGGGGCGTTTCCGAGCCTGTACCGCTGCACCTTGGGGCACCCGTTGTACATCAGTTATTATTATAACACAAGATATTGTGCTTGTCAATAGGTTTCGCAAAAATATTTTACACCAACTTAGTATACTTTTAATTCCTCCACGATCTTTCGATCAAGCACCTGACGGGGCTTTTTGGACGGCCGAATTGATAATTGACAATGGATAGTTGATAATGAGCAGGGACGCATATAGATGTTAGAGCTTAAAGGGCATTATCCTCTTACTGAACTTCTCTGAGTGCCACCGTATCGCGAGGAAGCTCCCGCACATCACACAGTTGTAAACGAGCATGCGAGTGATCCCGCGTATCGGGCCGTGCGCCCTTAGCACCGCGTATTGGGCCGTGCGCCCTTAGCACCGTGAATCGGGCCGTGCGCCCTTAGCACCGCGACTTGCGCACCCACGCCCGGGTTTGTTACATTTTATACCTAATTCTAAAATTATTTCTTGTAATTTTGTCTGTATTTAACAAAAAACTATTGCAAATCTTCTACCGACGTGGTATAATTATAATGCAGGATTATGATAGGGGGGGAGTCTGCGCCCTCACAGACTGCGAAAATACGCCCGAAAGGAGGGATAAGCATGAAGATCAGCCTTTTCCACGTCTCGCTGTATACGGTCGGGCTTGTGATGTGCCTCACCTGTATACTCTTCACAGTCGTCCAGAAGCGAACCAAAAAAATACAGAACAAGCTCTATATCGCCATCGTGCTTATCCTTGCAAGCAACGCTGCCGCCGAGATCGGCTGCGAGCTCTGCAATCCTTTCAAGCAGGACTCTCAGGTCGCCTTCTGGCTGCTGATGATATTTGAGTTTATCTACTTCCTGCTGCATACCGCTCTGAGCCCTGCGTTCTCGATCTATGTGCTCTGTGTCTGCGGAGCGAACGCAAAGACCCGAACGCGCAAGGAGAGCTTCAGGATGTCCTTCCTCTTCCTGCTGTCCGAGGCGCTGGTCATCACCAACCCCCTGACAGGCTGGGTCTACCGCTTCGACAGCGAGCGCAACTTCACCCGAGGCTGGGCGGAAATGATAATCTACATATCTGCGGGAGTGTATCTCGTCTTCTCGATGTATAAGCTCTTCTTCTCGTGGAGTGCTCTGACAGCAAAGCGCAAAACAGCGCTGGTTTATTTCTACCTGCTGGCTATCGCGGGTGTCGCGATACAGTTTATAAACATCGACATCAAGAGCGAGATCTTCGCCGAGTCGCTCGCTATGCTCGGCGTTATGATGGCCATTGAGAGCGAGGACGACCGCATAGACATCGACACGGGCATCTACAACCGCAAGGCCCTGAACACCGACGTCGGCGGACTTGTGGTCAATGACCGCGTCTTCACCGTGGTCTGTCTCAAGATCACAAACGGCGACCTTATCCAGCGTGCCACAGGCTCCGAGAACCTTGACAAGATCTCCGCCGAGATCTCGAAGGAGCTCAGGCGCATAATGCCGGGCTACGATATGTACAGCACCAGCCCCTTCAACTATATTATCCTTATGCCTGACAGGGTCGAGGAGCAGGCAGCCGTCTACGCTCACGAGATCAGCCAGCGCTTCGAGAACACCTGGAAGCTTGGAGATACAGACATACTGCTGAATGCGGTCGTAATGACAGCCGACGCTCCCGACCGCATCAAGAATACCAACGACGTTTTCTATATGGCCGACAGCCCCGTTCCCGCGGGCATCGACAAGAAGATCCTCATTGGCTCAGACCTTGACTACCTGATGCGAAGGCTGGCCGTCGAGGGCGCCATCAGCCGAGGCATCGAGAAGCACCACTTCGAGGTCTACTACCAGCCGACCTATTACCTTGTGGACAAACGCCTCCACGGCGCCGAGGCCCTCATAAGGCTGAAGGACAACGAGCTCGGCAACGTCGCGCCCGAGGAGTTTATCCCCATAGCCGAGCAGATCGGCCTGATCTCGTCCATCGACGATTACGTCCTCCACGAGGTCTGCGCCTTCATCAAGACGGGTATCCTCGAGCGCACGGGAATGGATTGCATCAACGTGAACCTGTCTGTAATGGAGTGTATGCAGCCGGGCTTCGTCGAAAGGATCAACAGCGTCGCCGAGGAATACGGCATCGACAAGCACAGGATAAATTTCGAGATCACAGAGTCTATCGACGCCAACGACTACGACCGCCTCAGCGAAGTCGTCACCCGACTTAAAGAAGCGGGCTTCGGCTTCTCGATGGACGACTACGGCACAGGCTATTCAAATATCAAGTCCATCTTCTCGCTCGACTTCGACGTCATCAAGATCGACAAGAGTATTCTCTGGTCGGCAGAGGAGAGCGATCTTGGCAAGATCATTCTTGAAAACAGCGTCCGCATGATAAGGCAGATGAAGCGCCAGATACTTGTCGAGGGCGTCGAGACCCGGGAGCAGCTCGAGCTGCTGTCAAAGCTCTCGGTGGACTATTTGCAGGGCTATTACTTCTCCCGCCCGATACCTAAGAACGAGTTCATCAGCCTTGTTGAACACGGCGATAAGCGCAGGTAAACACTGTAAAAAAAACGATAATAAAACAGCGGATATCTCCATTCCGGGGATATCCGCTGCTGTTTGTCGGGTCTGTCAGCCGGCGTTGCCGTCAAGGAAAGCCGAGCTGTCGATCGGATAGCATTTCAGGTCGGGAAGCTCGTCAAGTGTCAGAACACGCTCGCTGTTGTAGATCTTTTTCCAGGTCTCGAGCGGCGTGTAGTCGGGGTTGAGCTCGAAGTCGCCGTTTATGCAGAACTCGCCGTTCCAGGTGGCGAACCATGACCAGCGCGAGCCGTCGGCAAAGGTCGCGTCTGGGTCGGGGATAACGCCGTTCTCGGTCAGGGCGATTATCTTGTTTTCGCCGATGGTGCTCTTCATCAGGTCAAAGATCGGCTTCTGTGACGAGGTGTCGCCGCCCTCGGGATAAATGTCATAGCCCACGATGTCGCAGAAGTCGTCGCCGACGTAGTAGTCGGGATCCTGTCCGTTCCATACCCAGATCAGGTTGTTGATGTGGTGATAGTTTGTGAGTCGGTCATACATCAGCTTCCAGAGCTCGATGTAGGCGCCGTTTCCCGACGAACCCCACCAGAACCAGGGGTTGTGCCACTTGGGGTCGCCGCCAGCCTCGTGCAGCGGCCTCCAGAGTATCGGAACGTGATTGTCGTCCAGCACCTTGAGGTAGCGGGCAAGGGTGTCGATGTCGCTTACCAGGTAGTCATAGCCCTTCTGGTCTTCCTTGCTTATTGCCTTGGAGAGGCTGAAGGTGGTGTTTTC
>CAMNBY010000184.1 GCA_946533615.1 uncultured Clostridia bacterium | reverse complement strand
CACACAGTTGTGAGGCGGCTTCGCCGCCGCTCACGCGAACTAAAAAGCCTTGCTCGTCGCGGTAGCAGAGCAAGGCCGATAGCAGGCAGGCGCAGTAAATGCGCAAGCCTGTGATGTATCGCCGCTTCTGCCTCAAACTTGTTTCGGCATCAGGTTTGATGTTGTATTCTGTTTTGCATTTGCGCCTTGACGAATGCTCGGCGAAAATGCGCCCGATGTTACAGGGTGGAGTATACAGCCTTTGCAGTAACACCCTCAAGCCTGCCTATCCTGCCCGCAAGAGAGTTGATCTTGTCCTGCGGGGCGTCAATGGCAACGCTGATGATGTTTATGCCCTTGGCGTGATAGGGCACACCCATCCGCCCGATGATGCAGCTCGCGTATTCGTGGAGCAGAGCGTTCACACCCTCGGAGGCGGTAATGTCCTCGATTATTATAGCTATCACAGCTACTCTGTTTTCCATTTTTTGTCCTTTCAAAAAAGCATCTGCTGCTGAAAAAAGTATACCATAATTGTAGGAAAAAGTCAATAGCCCGAGGGCGCTTTGACCTCTACCACCGTCACCCTCTCGCCGCCGACCCTGAACCGAACGTCCAGCCCTGCGTAGCGCATACCGTAGACCCGCTCGGGGTCGTGCTGATAGGACGGGCGCGGATCGTCCGCGAGACATTCTTTCAGGGCTTGCAGCTTTTCGGCAGGGATAAGCGCCGCCAGCTCCTCGGGGAAATCGACCTCGAGGCGGTGAGCCGAGTGCTCGTCGGCGTAGCTGCCGGAAGCCTCGGGGCGGCAGTCCGCAGAGGGAATGTAGGGCTTGATGTCGAAGATCGGCGTGCCGTTCAAAAGATCACAGCCCGATACCAGCAGCACCGCGCCCTCGCGCTCCGTGTGCTCAACGCCCTCCAGCCTGACGCAGGAAAGCCCGAGCGGATTCGGACGGAATGGCGAGCGGCTTGCAAATACGCCTATCCGCTCGTTGCCGCCCAGACGCGGAGGCCTCACCGTCGGCGACCAGCCTTCCCTGTGAGCGAGCGAGAAGTCAAAGATCAGCCAAAGATGCGAAAAGCCCTCGATGCCGCGGAGAGCATCGGGGTCGCGGAATTTCGGCTCAAAAACAATTCGCCCCGCAGCAGAGGGCGCTCGGCCTGCCTGCCGCGGGATGCCGAATTTTTCGTCAAAATCTGTGACTATGCGGGCTATGGGCTCAATGTTCACGCCCATCAGAGCTCTATCTCCACAGGCGCCGCCGTGAAGGAGCAGATCACAGCCCTGGCGTTTTTCAGATAGTACACCTCGGTGTTGCCGTCGCCGGGAGCGTACATCGCCCTCAGCTCGGGGTAGTCCTCGAGCATGCTCTCCTGTGCGGCGATGCGCTCGTCGAGCACTGCCTCGCCTGTGACCCTTATCCACCTGCCGTCAGCAGCCACCGCGCAGAGCTCGACTCTCGGCTCGGCCTTCAGCTGCTCTGCGACCTTCTTTGATCTGCCTGTCTGGAAGTAGAGCTTCCCCTCGAAGCAGTGCGCTGTCCCGAAGGGTCTCACCCTCGGCTGACCGCCGTCGTTCGTGGCAAGATAATAGGTGCCGCAGGCTTTAAGAAATTCCAGTACTTCGTTCATAATATCAGTCCTTTCTGTAATCAATTATACAGCCTGACCTGATATTTTGTCAAGATAAACTATCGACTCCTCGACAGTGAAAACCAGCTGGCTGCCCGAAAGGTCGAAGCGGGTCTCGTCAAGGCCGTCGTCAACGATGATGCTCGTGCCGTAGTCCTCCCAGGTGCATTTGCCTGTCGTTCCGTCGGTGGTGTAGGTGCCTGTGCCGTCGCTGTTTAGCTTGAGGGTCATCATCGACTTTACGATCTCGCCGTAATTGGGATCATTGGCGAAGTAGGTGTTGCCGTCATAGATCCAGGTGCTGCTCTGCCAGGTGCCGACAAAGGTGCTCGAGCTGCCGGGGATCGGGTCGTCGGTGCCGCCGGGCTTTACCACGTCGCCGCCGTCGTCGGCCGAGGCCGAAGAGGAGGTCTTCTTGCTCTTCTTCGACGAGCCGCTGTCATCACCGCCGCCCACAAGCACCGCGATCAGGCCGATTATCACGCCCACCAGCACAAGTATCACAAGCACCACGATGATCGCGGTCTTGCTCTTTTTGGGCGGCGGAGTGGTGTAGCCTGCCTGAAGATACTGCGGCTGCTGATACTGCGGCTGATACGGCTGCTCGTACTGAGGCTGCGGCTGTGGCTGATATGGCTGCTGGGGCTGGGTCGGCCGGTTCCCCGCATAGACGGTGCCTTCGGGATAAGCCGTCGGCTGCTCGGGCATTCTGTAGCCGCAGGCTCGGCAGAAAACAGCGTTGTCGTTTATCGTTCCTCCGCAATTCGGACAGATCATAGAATTACCCCCTGTTCTGTTAAGACTGCGTATCCAAACGGAAAACGGATATTTGCAAATATTACTATAATACAATAATACCATATTTTGTCTCATAAATCAATAGTTTTTAATATAAAATACTCAAATTATTCGATTTCTGGCGGAAAATGTGTTAAAATTATAGCAATCGGTTGACTTTTTTATTAACGTATGATATAATTTTTCTATAATGAGGAGCACGGGCGCGTCCCGGATCATCGTATTTCAAGGAGGAAAAGAGAATGAAAAACATCAAGAAGATCATGCTTATCGTAATGTGCGCTGTTATGGCCTGCTGTGTGCTGGCTTCCTGCGGCGCAAAAGACAAATTCGTCGGCAAGTGGAAGTGCGTTGAGTTCAAAGAGGGCGGCAAGACGTACAAAGAGGGCGATGACGAGTTCGACGAAGCAAAGGAATACGGAATGATACCCACCTTTACATTCGACGAGGACGGCACAGGTGTCATGAAGACCGACGACGAAAAGGAAGAATTCGATTGGGAGGTCGATGATGACGATAAGAACACCGTTATCATGGATCAGGACGGCGACGAGATCGAAGCTGAATTTGATGACGATCAGCTTGTGATCGAGATCAGCAAGGGAGTAAAGATGTACTTCGAGAAGGACGACTGATCCTTCGCAGCAACCAAAACGGCGACAGATGCTTTGTCTGCCCTCAGATCAATGATGCAAAGCAGGAGCGCCCCTCAAGACGTTCCTGCTTTTCTGATTATCCGACACGGAAAGGAGTATCAAGATGAAAAAAAGAAAGAGACCCTTTGCGCTGCTGGCTTTTGCGGCAGCTTTTTGCCTGGCCTTCACGGGCTGCGGCAGCGACGACGATGACGATGATGACGAGTCCGAGGCCAAGAAACCCAAGGCCTCGATAACTGTTTCCGACGACGAGAGCGACCCCGACGAGGGATCGGAGCAGGACGAAAGCAGCAAAGAGATCAGCCCCGACAGCGGGAACGGCACCGAGAGCCTGGCGGATACTCAGCAGGATTCTCAGCCCGACGAGTCCAAGGAAGAAAGCGTTCCCGACCAGAGCGCCCCCGACAGCTCGGCGCCCGACAGCGCTCCCGACAGCGTCCCCGACATTCCGCAGGGCGTGGCAATAACGGACAAGGATATCATCGGCACCTGGACAGCCATAGAGGTAAACAGCAGAGGCAATGTCACAAAGCCGATGGAGGGTGTGGTGAACGGCTACTTCTACGACGACCACACGGGCGGCCTTGAAAACACCAAAAATGACGAGTGGGAGGACTTTGAATGGAAGATCTCCGACACCACCGTCACCCTCGACCAGGACGGCGAGGCCGTTTCGGGCTCCGTAAAGGCTGACGGAACCCTCGTGATAGGCAATGACAAGTCCGTGATAACCTTCAAGAAGCTGGGCTCCTCCACCAAGAAGCGCGGCGGTGACAGCAGCACCCCCGACAAGCCTGTTGTTCCCTCGAAGGGCGACAAACTCACCGAGAGCGCGGTGATCGGTCACTGGAAGAGCACCGCTCTTTACTCCGACGGAGAGATGCATTACGACGACGACCCGACCTATGGCGAGATCATTGTCGAACTGCTGAAAATGGACATTCAGAGCGGCGGCAAGGGAACTGTTACGTCCGCCGGAGACAGTGAAGATCTGGAATGGAGCATCAAGGGCGACAAGCTTGAGCTGACGGTAGACGGAGAAAGCATCTACGCGATCTCCTCAAACGGCCAGCTGCTGATCGACTTTGACGAGGACGGCAGCACCGTCGTTTATCTGGACAAGGTGAAATAAGGAAGTGACAGAATGAAAAGGCTTGCAGTATTCATACTGTGTGCGGCTGTGGCGTGCATGATGCTAACTGCCTGCGGCGACTCATATCTTGGGACCTGGCACACCCGCAGCGTTGAGCAGGACGGTGTGGTCATCAACAACGAGGACGAAGAGCTCGGAAAGACGCTGAAAAACTACATGATACTCCTGCTTGAGAAGGACGGCAAGGGCGCTGTTTCCTACTACGGCATCGAGGAAGAGATTGAGTGGAGCATCGAGGGCGACGTCATCACCGTCAAGGACGGCGGTGCGGGCTTCAAGGCCGAGTACAAGAATGACACGCTTGTCATTGACGACGGCACCACAAGGATAGTTCTGGAAAAGTAAACAATGGCTCATTCACCCGTCCGGGCTCCCCCCCGGACGGTTTTTTTGATCCGCGAGAGCACTCGCAAGCTCGTTTACAACAGCGAAATGTGCCGGAGCTCCCTCGCGATACGGTTTTTTTAGTCCGCGAGATCACTCGCAAGCTCGTTCACAACAGCGAAATGTGCCGGGTAGTCCTCGCGATACGGTGGGGGTCAGTAGGATAGAGAAAGAGGAACAAGCCTGAGCAAGGCCTTGCAAAATCATCTCTGTAGACAAATCGGCCGGTTCCAAGGGCGGCCTTAGCCCTTGGCAGGGTCTTTAGGGGCAGCGCCCCTAAATCGCCGACCGCAGTCGGCGAAACCCCCTACCAACGGGCGCTCCGCACGGGGGTGAATTTCAAAACGCTC
>CAMNBY010000183.1 GCA_946533615.1 uncultured Clostridia bacterium | reverse complement strand
CCACAAATTGGCCGGTTCCAAGGGCGGCCTTAGCCCTTGGCAGGGTTTTTAGGGGCAGCGCCCCTAAATCGCCGACCGCAGTCGGCGAAATCCCCTCCAACGGGCGCTCCGCACTGGGGTGAATTTCAAAACGCTCCGGGGGAGCGTTTTGAAAGAGGGGCGACCCGGGCGCGGGTGCGCAAGTCGCGAGATCACTCGCAAGCTCGTTCACAACAGCTAAATGTGCCGGGTAGTCCTCGCGATACGGTGGCACGCAGAAGGATAGAGAAAGAGGTAAAACGCCCGAACAGGGCTTCTGAACTCTGATACCTATATGGATACGGCGAGGGGTATAATAATTGAAAAGAAAGAGGGCAAACGCCCGCACGAGGGACATCTGCCCCTTATCCGCCAAATATAAAACGCTCGCGAGCTGCGGGCGTTTTTTTATTGTATAAAAAATCCTTCTTTGGCAATACTACGGGTGTAAGACCGTTGAGAGCCCTGCGCTCTGAGTTCTAAAAGGAGTTTGCCATGAAGGGAAGTACATTGTTTTTCAAAAGCTCGCCGTCTGTGGCGGCGGCTGCGGCTGTGGGCGGGAAGATGGAAGGCGACGGGCCTATGTGCAAGGCCTTCGACAAGATAAACGAGGACCCCTATTTCTCGGCGGAGACCTTCGAGCAGGGCGAGAGCAAGCTGCTTAAAGAGACGGTGCTGCACGCGCTGTCAAAGGGCGGCCTTAACGAGGGCGACATCGACGTGATGTTCGGGGGCGACCTGCTGAACCAGTGCGTCGGCTCGACCTACGGGCTGCGGTGCTTCGACATACCCTATCTCGGGGTCTACGGCGCCTGCTCGACCATAACCGAGGGGGCGATGCTTGCGGCTCTTTTTATCGACGGAGGATATGCCGAGAGGGCGTTGGCGGTCACATCCTCCAGCTTCTGCGCTGCCGAGCGTCAGTACCGCTTTCCCCTCAACTACGGCGGTCAGAGGACTCCCACCTCCCAGTACACGGCTACCGCGTCGGGAGCGCTGGTATTTTCCGGCGAGAAGCTCCCTCCCTTTGTCCGTGCCGCTGCAATAGGCCGCATCACCGACCTTGGCGTCACCGACGCTAACAACATGGGCGCCGCTATGGCTCCTGCTGCTTACAGCACTGTCCGCTCGTTCCTCGATGACACGGGCATGAGCCCCTCGGACTTCGACTGTATCGTTACGGGAGATCTCGGTAAGGTTGGCAGCAGGCTGCTTTGCGAGCTTTTCGAGCGCGACGGCACCGACATCCGCTCCCTGCATCTGGACTGCGGCACCATGCTTTACTCCTTCGAGGAGCAGGACGTCCATGCCGGAGCCAGCGGAGCGGGCTGCGCGGCAAGTATGCTGGCAGGTTACTTTGTTCCAAGGCTCCGCTGCGGAGAGTACAGAAACATTCTCTTCGCCGCGACGGGAGCCCTGCTCTCGCCGACGGTCAGCCAGCAGGGCGAGACCATACCTGCTATCTCTCATGCTCTGTGGCTGTCAAGCTCTCCCTGGAACGAGAAGAACGGAGGTGCCTTATGAGCCAGTATTTTATAGCATTTTTTGTGGGCGGCCTGTTCTGCGCTGCGGGTCAGGTGCTGATCGACAAGACGGACCTCACCCCTGCAAGGATACTCGTCAGCTACGTTGTGGCCGGCGTCATCGCAGGAGCGCTTGGGATCTATCAGCCCCTTATCGAATATGCCGGCGCAGGCGCGACCGTCCCGCTTACGGGCTTCGGCTGCCTGCTGGCCGAGGGTGTGAGAAAAGCCGTCAACGAGAACGGCTTCCTTGGGGCATTCACTGGCGGCCTGTCCAGCGCCGCCGCAGGAGTGACGGCTGCCCTGATCTTCGGCTTCACGGCCGCAAAGCTCGCCCGAAGCACACAGAAGATGTAAGGACAGTACCGCGCGACCCCCTGTGTCTGCGCTAACCGAGCTTTTCCTTTACCTTCTCCAGATCTCTGTAAAGCTCCTCGGCGGAGCCGTAGCGGTCGGAGGGATTTATCATCAGGCAGCGGTCGAGCACGGGCTTTATCACCTTGCTCTGCGACATCTTGACGACGGGGTGCTCGCCCACAAGCAGCATATTCAGCAGCACTCCGACAAAGTAGATGTCGCTCCTTACGTCGGACTGGGTGATGCCGAACTGCTCGGGCGCCGCGTAGCCTATCGTGCCGAGCATTTTTGTGTCCGAGGAGCTGGTGTCCTTGTAGATGCGCGAGATGCTGAAGTCTATAAGCTTTATGCGCTTCTCCTCCGAGATCACGATGTTCTCGGGCTTGACGTCGCGGTGGACGATGCCCTTGAGGTTCAGGGCGTAAAGGGCGTTCGCAACGCTCATCGCCGCGAAGACGGCCTCCTTCTCGCTCAGCTTCTCGCCCACCATGTCGCTCATGGCGATGCCCTCGCAGTATTCCTCGAGCACCAGATATTCCTGCTCGTTCTCGGAGACCTCGTAGACCGTGCAGAGGTTCTCGTTCGAGATCTCGGTCAGCGCCCTGTAGACCGAGATGTCAAAGGGCTTCTTTATCCTGAGCGCCACCAGCCGCTTGCCGTCCCTCTTTTCGAGCAGCACCTTGCTGTGGCTGTCCTTCCTGACAAGAAACTTGACCTCCGAGAATTCCTTTTTGATGATCTCTGTTTCATATTCGTAAAGTGTCATTTTTTCACCCGCCCTGAACAAGTTGTGTATAAATCATACCACAAACCCCCGCAAATGTAAAGAGCAATTAGTTAATATGTAAGAAAATCAATAGTCCGAATTGTAGAATAAGCACATTGACAAGCCCTGCTGCGGTGTGGTATCATTAACTTGAGTCCATATTTTTGTACGATGTTTTTCAAGGAGGATGAAAAAATGAAAAAGCTTTTAGCTGTCGGAGCCGTCTCTCTGGCTGCGGCACTGTTTGCGGGGCTTGCACCCGCACCGAAGGCAAACGCCTTCGCAGCGTCGGCGCTGGTGTCTGTTTCCTACGGCGAATACGACAGCAATGATTTCGGTTTTGAGTACTCTATACAGTCGGACAACACCGCAAAGATCGAGTACGTCTATGTTTACGGCTCGGCCGCGACCCTCACGATACCATCGACCGTTGACGGCCACACCGTAACAGCCATCGGCGACGAGGGCTTCTCGGGCGTTCCCGCAAATATCGTCCTGCCCGATACCATCACGGAGATCGGAAGCTACGCCTTCTCAAATTCGGGAATTACAAGCATCACCCTGCCGCCGAGCCTGACGACTTTGGGCGAGGGCGCCTTCTATAACTGCGAGAGCCTGAAGACCGTCACCGTCATGAACGGCCTCAAGGCTATCCCCGATCAGGCGTTCGCAGGCTGCACCGCTTTGAGCAGCATAAACCTCGGCAATGTGCTGATGATCGGCGACCGCGCCTTCGAGAACTGCACGTCGCTGAAGACCGTAACCGTCCCCAAGACCGTAATGTCCATCGGCGAACGCGCCATCGGCTATACGGGCGAGAGCGACGGCGACTGGGTCTATGACGAAGAGGCGGACGATTGGTTCTGGAAGGATACATATTTCAAGATCGACGGCGTCACCATCCGCGGAGTCAAGGGCTCTGCCGCCGAAAGCTATGCCACCGAGAACGAGATACCCTTCACCGCCGCCGAGCTCCGCTCGTTCGATGAGTGTACCGTCAAGCTGGCAGCGGCGTCCTATACATATAACGGCACAGCCCGCAAACCTGCGGTCACGATCACCTGCGCAGGGAAGACCCTTGTGAGCGGCACAGATTACTCCATCGCTTACAGCAACAACAAGAATGCAGGCACCGCAAAGATCACTATCCTCGGCCTTGGAGACACCACGGGCGGCATCATCAAGACATTCAAGATCAACAAGCTTGACCTCTCAAACTCCAACAGCCTGATGAAGGTAACTATCCCCTACGCCTCCTACACGTACCGCGGCAGGGGCATCAAGCCCACGGTTACAGTCAAGTATGACGGCACCAAGCTCACCACCGCCGACTATACCGTGGCGTTCTCGAACAACACCAACGTCGGCACCGCGACCATCAAGGTGACTGCCAAGGGCTCAAACACCACAGGCACATTCACAAGAACATTTACCGTTAAGCCGCTGGCGCTCACAAATTCAAATCTCAAGGTCTCTATCCCCTACGCCTCCTACACCTACCGCGGCAGAGGCATAAAGCCCTCTGTTACCGTCAAGTACGGCAGCAGCGACAAGCTCCCGACCTCCGACTACACCATTACATATTCCAACAACACCAATGTCGGCACGGCCTACATCACCGTCAAGGCCAAGAGCTCGAACCTGACGGGCAGCTACAAGAGGACCTTCAAGGTAAAGCAGCTGAACTTAACCTCCGACTCACACCTTAAAGTCACTATACCCTACGCTTCTTACAGCTATACGGGCTCGGCAATCAAGCCCGCTGTCACCGTCAAGTACGGCAGCAGCGACAAGCTAACCACCTCGGACTACAAGGTAACATACTCAAACAACACCAAGGTCGGCACCGCCACCATCAAGGTGACAGCCAAGGGCTCGAACACTACGGGCTCCTACAGCCGCACCTTCACCGTTAAGCCCGGCAAGACGACGATGTCTCTTGCAACCACGGGCACAAAGGTCAAGATCAGCTGGAACAAGAGCGGCGACGCCGACGGCTACGAGATCTGGTGGTGCAAGGGCTGCTACAGCAAAATGAGCTTCTCGATGGGCGGCGACGACTTCGACTGCTGGAACGAATGCGTGAAGCTTACCACCATCACCAAGGTCGGCACGACCTCCTACACCAAGTCGGGCCTTGACAACAGAACCGTCTACCACTTCAAGGTGCGCTCGTACAAGAAGGTCAACGGCACCACCCTGTACGGCAATTTCTCGAACATCGAAAACTCCGTAGCCGCAGAGAGCCGCCTCAACGGCGCTTCCGTCGGCTCAAAGAAAACCACCTTCAAGCAGGTGGACTATCAGGTCAAGGGCAATCCCGACAAGACCTACACCCTGACCGCCGAGGAGAAAGGGATACTCGACGACTTTGCAAAGGCGCATTTCAAGTCGGGCTGGACTCCCGCACAGAAGGCCATCTTCACTGCAAACTGGATACACAATAACTTCACCTATCTCTGGGGAACAGACTACGCTAACGCGCAGGCCAAGTGCTGGTCGTTCGTAAAGCGCTGCTTTTACTATAAGAGCGGACAGTGCTGCGATTACAACGGCGGCTTCGTCGCAATGATGAACTACCTCGGCTTTGACGCAAGGCTCGTCAAGGGCTACCGCAACGGCGGCAACCAGCACTTCTGGGGCGAGATAGACATCGGCGGCTATACCTACCTCCTCGAGGTCGGCGACAAGCAGTACGACAGTCCCGCCTGGGGCTACGTCTGGGCGTTCCTCTGCCAGCGCTACTCCGAGACCAACGAGAGCGGCTCCTATGACAAGTTCGGCAAGTCGCTCGCTGCTCTGGATATATGATCCCACGCTAAGAGAAACAAATAGCGAACAGTCAGGGTGTCTGCATCACGCAGGCACCTTGTTGTATTGAGGCAGCACCGCTGCGGTGCTGTCTTGACATTTTCCACCGACAATGATAAAATGTATTCATCAGAAAGACAAAAAAGGAGATGAGCTTATGAACAAAACGGCACTTGCAGCAGCAGCGGCGGCGCTTCTGCTGACAGCCTGCGGCAGCACAGACTCAAGCTCGGGCGAGCCCCCGGTCACGACCTCGGCTGTTACCGTGGCCGACAGCGAGGCTCCCGCCGAGACCAAGCCCACCACGACGACCGCGGCTACCACAACTACTGCGACGACGACCACCGCGGAGACCACCACAACAAAGAAAAAGACGACCACCAAGAAAAAGACCGAAACTACGACTACCACTCAGCAGACCACCACGACGACCACCACCCAGCAGACAACGACTCCAGCTCCCGCTCCCGCACCGCCCGACGACGAGGCAAGACAGGTCGGAAATGTCTACGTTGTCGGCTCAGGAGAGAACATCAGGGCGATGCCTGTTTTCTACGAGCTGATCGAGGTCAGCCAGCGGTACTCGAATATCGTGAACAAGTACAAGTCCACCTTCGGCGACAGCCTGAACGTCTACAATATGGATATCCCCCTCTCCACCGCATATTATATGCCCGAGAAAACGATGAAGCAGCTCGGGCTCTCCGACCAGCACGAGTGCATAAAGAACGTCGGGAAATATTTGAAGGATGTGACAAACATCGACGTCTATGACGCGCTGGACGCTCACAAGGACGAGTATATCTACTCGCGCACCGACCACCACTGGCAGCCCCTCGGAGCCTACTACGCCGCTCAGGTCTTTGCCGAGCAGGCGGGCGTGCCCTTCCCCGATATCTCGACCTACACCAAGAAGGTCAAGCAGAACTTCCTCGGCTCGATGTACACCTACAGCGGCCAGTATCAGGAGCTTGCGGATAACCCCGACACCTTCACCTACTTCGAGCCCGACAACAAATACACCACCACCTACTACAGCACCTCGTTCACAAACGGCGAGAAGAGCTCGCTGTTCTTTGACTATATGTCGGGCGCCGCCTGCTATCTTACCTTCCTTGCAAGCGACGACCGCATAACCGAGATCGACACCGACTGCGACAACGGCCGCGTGCTTGTGATAATGAAGGACAGCTACGGCAACGCGATCGTGCCCTTCCTTACCCACAGCTTCTCAAAGATATATGTGCTGGATTTCAGATACCTGAATATCGGCGCTGCCACATTCATGAATAAGGTAGGCGCCACAGACCTGCTCTTTGCCGTGTCCATCTCGGGCGGACATACTCCCTCCCACCTGGATACTATCGAGGCCGACCTCTACTGATGCGGAGCGCCGAAGGCCGGATATTTGGAATAATTCTGTAAATCATTTGTCAGCATTTTTTAGTTGACATCACGCGGTACAGGTGATACAATGTGACCGTAAGGCGCAGATGCCTTTATTTTAGGCAACACGGAAAAGGAGATATTAAGATGAAAAAGACAACACTTATCGCTGCCGCACTGGCAGCACTGCTGCTTGCTTCCTGCGGCAGCGTCGATTCAAGCATCGCCGACACCACAACAACCGCCGCCCCCGCAGCCTCTCAGGAACAGACCCCCGAGAGCGAGACCGCGTCCGAGCCTGAGTCTCAGCCCGAGGACGAGCCTGCCTCGCAGGAGGACTCCGAGCTCGACGAGAGCACCGGCTCCGTTCCCGACAAGACCGAGCCCAATATGACTGAGCACGAGTGGCTGCTCTCGAATATCGAGGACGGCAGCTTCACGAGCACAGACGGCGAGACCGTCACCTTCACTCAGCTGGTCGAGCAGGGCAAGGCCAACGCTTATAAAGAGGGCTGCGCCTTTGCGCTCGTCAGCGCAGGCGGCGGCGCAGGCCACACTTACTATGACTGCTATACGACTGCGGACGGCGGCAAGAACTGGGAAAAGGGCTCGCAGCCCGTTGACCTGTTCAGCGGCGTGTCATATTCCTTTGCCCTCGAGGACGGCAGGCTGATGTTCCTCGCCAAGAGGGGAGCCTTCGACGATCCTGCTCCTGTGCTGGAGACAGTGTATATGGAGGGCGGAGCGATCTTTACCGAGGTCGATGACAGCTGGATAAACGGCGTAAAGCTTGACGACGGCACAGCCTATGACGGCACTACCGTCGTTGACTTCAGCGCAAGATACCTCGGCGAATACAGGCTCGAGCTGTCAATGGCAAACGCCGACGACGGCAGCGTCCTGCTCCAGCGCGAGCTTGCGCTCGACCCCGAGACTCTCGCTGTCACCGAACCCGAAGAACCCGAAGAAACGGAAGAATGACCATAGAAAGGCAGCCTTATGCTTTTAGACCTTCACACCCACACAGCCTGGTCGCCTGACGCCCGTGACCCTGCTCTTGCGCTCTGTCTCAGGGCGGAGGAGCTCGGCCTTGAGCGCCTTGCGATAACAGACCACTGTGACTGCAATTTCTGGCTCCCCGAGAGCGAGGGCACTTACCCCGAGAGCCAGCTCTGCGACAAGGAGATGTTCGGCGCCCGTGATTACGCCCTGAAAAGCATCACCGAGACAGCAGCCCTTAAAGAACGCTTTCCGTTCCTGCTCTGCGGGACAGAGCTCGGGCAGCCCTTGCAGGCTCCCGAGGCGGCAGCAGCCATAACCTCGCGTCCCGAGCTGGACTTCGTCATCGGCTCGCACCACATGAACCTCGGCGCCGCCGATTTCTACTGGCAGAAATACAGGGAGATGAGCAGGGAAGAGCTTGACCGGCTGCTGCGGGACTGCTTCACTCAGATGCTTGAAATGTGCCGCCTTGCGGACTTTGACGTGCTCGGACACCTGACCTACCCTCTGAGGTATATAGTCGGCGACTGCGGCATCGACCCCGAAATGAGCCGCTATGACGAGATCATCAGGGAGATCTTCAAGACCCTGATAAGCCGCGGCAAGGGCATCGAGATCAACACCTCGGGGCTTCGCCAGAAGATCGCGCAGACCCTGCCCTCGCTTGAATATGTAAAGCTCTACCGCGAGCTCGGCGGCGAGATCATCACCGTCGGCTCGGACGCCCACTGCGCCGCCGACCTTGCCTTCGGTATCAGCGACGGCATCGACCTCGCCCGCGCAGCAGGCTTCGACAGGA
>CAMNBY010000182.1 GCA_946533615.1 uncultured Clostridia bacterium | reverse complement strand
GCGTTAGTCGTGCGGTGTTGCCTAAAGCCACCGGCCGAAGCAGACAGCAGGGGCAGCATAAAGGCTCTTGCTGCTGTGTGCTTCGGCGGGTGGCTGATGCTCCGCACAGCGGTGTTTTTCATTCAGGGGAAACGAGGCGCTCCAGCTCCTCCGGGAGCGGCGAATGAACCGTTACCTCGCGCCCCTCCGTCAGCAGCGTCAGTTCTGCGCAGTGCAGAGCCTGACGGCCGATGTCTTCGCAGCTGCCGCCGTAGAGGCTGTCGCCTGCCAGCGGACAGCCGATATAGGCAAAATGCACTCTTATCTGGTGGGTGCGGCCTGTTTTCAGTATCACGCGGCAGAGAGTGTACCTGCCGTTGCCGGAGATCGCCGTGAAGCTTGTCTCGGCATACCGCCCGTCCTCGCGGACGCAGCGCTTGATTATAGACTCACGCTCACGGGCGATAGGAGCCGTGATCGTTCCCGACTCCCCGGGATAGCCGCAGCATACGGCGTAATAGACCTTGGAGATATTGTGCTGAAGGTTCGATGCCGCAAGCTGTGTCCTTGCGACAGCCACGCAGCCCGAGGTATCGCGGTCGAGCCTGTTGACCGGTCTGAACGTTCCGCCGAAGCGCGACGCCCAGAGGTTCGCGAGGGTGTCGCTGCGGTGCTTGTGCGAAGGGTGGACAGGCATACCTGCGGGCTTGTCGAAGACTACGACCTCGCTGTTCTCAAAGAGCACTGCGGCGCTCAGGGCGGTGTTCGGCTCGGCCGTGCGGCTGTCCTGCTCGGAGAGGACCACCACGTCGCCGACCCTGACCCTGTCGATAGTGCGTATAAGGCTGCCGCTGCGGGTCATGCCGCCCTCGGTGCGTTTCAGCCTTGTGATGAGCCTGCGCGAGCAGCCCCTCGATCTCAGCACCTGATCGAGCCGCCTGCCGTCCTCCTCGGGGGTTATCAGGAACTCAACGGGCATACTTGTTCCACCTTTTTATCATGGCAGGCAGCTTGTCCTGCCAGTAATCGCCCATGATCTCGCGGGCAAGGGACATCATCGTGAGCCTGTAGAAAGGCACGAACAGAAAGATAGGATAGACCAGCACCAGCAGAGGCAGATAAGGCGCAAAGGACAGCACCGTCCTGATGTATCTTATATGGTTGCCCTCCATCAGCCGCACCGAAAGGTCGCAGGCGTCGAAAACATTGGCGCGTGGGTTGAGAGCCATGATATACTTGACCAGCGACAGCGAGATGCTGTAGTGAAAGAAGGCGCCGAGCCAAACCGCCGTAAAGCCCAGCGAGAGCATGAACATGAACAGTGTTCCCGTTGAGAGCGAAGCGCTCAGCTGGCGGTAGCCGAAATAGTAGATACCGTATACTCCAACCGCGAGCGGCAGGGCAAAGAACAGCCTGAGCATAACGGGCACAAAGCCGCTGACAGTTGCTCTTGGGTGTATATTCCTGGTGTTGTACATGATATAGCGGCGAGTCTCAAAGCTGTCGCGGCCGGCAAGTATGTCGATATATTGCCGCCTTATCAGAAAGATCTCAGGCATCAGGGCAAAGATCACAAGCGAGACACGCATGATTACCATGAAGATGCTCATGGGAGAGCTGAAAAGCTTTGAAGGCCTGATATAATATTCGATCCTGAAATGATCGCAAAGGGTGTATACCAGAATGTCGCAGGCGGCAAAGGCAAAGATAAGCGCCGTCTCGAACAGGGACAGCACGAACACGTTGTCCCAGCGCTTTAGCATACTTTTGTTAGCGCTTATGCGAAGCTCTCTTATCGTCATTCCCGTTCACCATCCTTTCGGTGTATGGCCGTCAGTCCGTTTCGCACTGCTCCTCCTCGTTCTCCGGCGGATAGGGGTATCTTCCAAGCAGCTCGAAGGCGTCGGAGCGCTGCCACATAGATGCAGTCACCATGATCTCGAAGCCCTCGCCGAAGTCGCAGCGGTAATCCATAGGCCGCATCTTCGGCATCCCGAAGCAGGAGAGCATATTCATGATTATACCGCCGTGGGTAACGACCGCGGCGGTCGTAAAGCCCTCGTACATCATATCGGATATGATAATATTCATCGCCTCGTAGCAGCGGTTGACCACATTGCGGGCGGTCTCGCCGTTGGGGGGAGGATTGTCAAGTCCTCCCTCAAGCCATTTCTTGTATTCGGGCAGCCCGGAGAGCTGCTCGGGGGTCTTGTTCTCGAAGTCGCCGAAATCCATCTCTGCCAGCAGTCCGAGCTCGGCTGTGTAGGCGCCGTTGAACAAAATGTCTGCTGTCTGGGTGCAGCGCCTAAGCGGAGAGGTATACACCTTCTGGACGGACTGATAGTCCAGTTTTTCGCGCTTTTCGTAGAGCTGCTTGATGCCGTCGGCGCTGAGCGGAAGGTCGGTGACGCCTATGTATCTGCCGTCGGCATTCGCTTCTGTTATGCCGTGACGGACGAATCTTATCCTGTAGCCTTTCATATTTCCTCCTGTGTTAAATTGTTTTTCAAAGTCCGACCCATGTATGCCGGGACTTTACGGTGTTTCATTTCCGAAGCCGAAAGATATCAGCAATATTTTTCCTGCCATAATTTGAAAAAAATGTAAAATTAATGCTTTACAAATCAAAAATAATGTGATATAATGAAAAAAATGTTTGTTTCGGGCTGAGCCTTTCCTGCTCACTCGAAAAACAAAAACGAGGTGCTCATGCTCAGATGGAAAACAAATGTGCCGCCGCAGAATACAACCGCAAGGTCGGGAAACGGCTTGCGGCTCTCAGGCAATCGCGTTCCATGAATCAGGCCGAAGCCGCCAAGGCGCTGGGCATCACTCAGAGCGGCCTGTCACAATACGAAAACGGCCAACGCACCATCTCCTGTGCGGCAGCGATCGAGCTTATGCAGCTTTACGGCGCAGGCTTTGAAGATGTTTTCGGTCCCTGCGGCAATGATGACCCGGCAGAACGCTTCCCTGCTGCAAGCGCAGAGGATCTTCTGCTGGAGCTTTCAAAGAGCATGGGCAGCAGCGAGATAAGCAGCGCCGTCAACGCCTATCGCCTTATCGCAGCGTACCGAATGCTGCGGGCGCTTTACGAATGCAATCCCCACAACTCGGGGGCTGTTTTCGAGACCGACAGTGAAGAGGCTCGGCGTTTTACCGAAGATCATCTTATCCACGAGCCCGACCGTATCGTTTCTTTCATCAAGGCGGCACCGCGGACCGAGCGCGAAAGGCTTGAGCTGCCTGTCGAACGTTCTGCGGAGCTCAGGGCTTTCATCGAGACCTGTGAGGATCTGTTCAGCAAGGCTGTGAGCAAGCAGCCCGACAGCACGAGCGCCCCGATAGATTGATTATATCACATATTCCTTAAAATGTAAAGTACACAGAATACAAAATCGCACTCAGTGCATATCCATCCAGGAGGTATTACCATGACCGCTTCAAGATCAGATGAAAAAAACAGAGCCGAATGTGTAAGGCTTTCATTCGAGATATACCCGAGGATAAGAAAGCTTATGTATAAGTCCTTTGACCAGATCGAGCCGGGACTTACCCGCACACAGCAGATAATAGTCCTCACTCTCTCTCAAAGCGGCATGATGTCTATGTCCGAGCTTGCCGCAAGGATCAGCACCAGCAACGAGCAGGCCACAAGAGCCGTGAGCCAGCTTGTTGACAGAGGCTTTATCGAGCGTATGCAGAACAAGTTCAACAGAAGAGTTGTGAACATCAAGCTGACCGACAGCGGCAAGGATTACGTCAAGCAGGCTCAGAAGGCCGCTTTACAGATAGGCGCTTCAAGGTTCGATATGCTCAACGAGAGCGAGCTTCAGGAGTTCTGTGCCACACTTGAGATGCTGGCGGGCGTCCTCGACAAGGTGGATCCCAAGTGAACAGCTGATATTTGTAACGATCACCCCAAAGCCAAAGGCTTCGGGGTGCTTTTTATCCCCTCGCGGCAAGAAAAAGTAGAAGGGGCAGACACGGCGAAATATCGCGGTTTGTGAGCCCGAGAGCTGCTTTCAGGCGGCTTCGGCCTCTTGACAGAAGCGAGTGGGTAGTGGTATAATATCTTATATATACCGCTTGCGGCAGGCAGGCGGCGCAGTACCGTTATCCGGAAAGGGCTGGGACAATGCGAAAATTCAATTTAATATTAGCTGCCCTCCTTGCGCTTTCGGCTTCGGCCGCTGCGGGCTGCTCCGACAGCAGCTCCTCTGAGGCCGCTGATGACGAAAACACGGAAAGCAAGGCCGCCGTTGTTGTGGACGAGACACGCCTTGGCGAGCGGCTCAAAAAAGTTGCCGCTATCTATCAGGGGGACAAGTATACCCTTGAATGCACATTGACCGGCAGCCAGTTCGACAGCCCGATCACGATCACGCAGATCGTGGACGGCGATGATTTTTATCAGCTGCAAACCGAAAAGCTTGGCAGCCACGGCGTTGTCAGCATCAACGGCAAGGGCTACGAGTTCGACTATGTCTGCGGAATGTACCGCGAGGACGTCGAGATACCAAGGTTCAACATCGTTCAGCAGATAGCCGCAGAGAACATCGCTCCCGACCAGACTCCCTGGCTGACGGACGAGAAATACGACATCGAACGCTACACCTATGCGGGCGACACATATATCACCGTCACCGACTTCTACTTTGACAAGCAGAGCGGCGATCTGGTGAAGTATATCTCTACCTACACCGCAGAGGGCAAGAACCAGATAGAAGAAACGCGCACCGTCACAAGGCTTGAGCCCACCGCGGACGACTCGGTGTTCAACGCCTATTTTGCGGACGAGCTCCAGGACATCGACAACATGAGCGGAGAGCGCAAGATCGGCTTTTGTCAGGGCCTTTGCGGAAGCTGGGGCATCACGACCGAGGATCTTTTCAATGCCGGCTACTCTGCCGACAGCTTCGAGGACATAGACTACGACTCGCTTTTCAGGCTGGTATACAAATACGGCAAGCCTCACGACGCCGTTCCCGATGATGCCGCGAACATATCCTCTGCCGACGAGAGCAGCGAGGAGACCGCAGCCTCTGCTGACGCGCAGGACGCTTCCGACGCTCCCGAAGAGGAAACAGCCGACTCCGGGAACGAAAGCTCCGAAGAGAGCGGCGACACCGCCTCCGATGACACGGAGGACGAACAAAAGGACTAAACGGAGATAATCCATATATGAATATTCTTAAACTGCTAAAACCAAAGGCCGTGACAGACTATGTCTATGACGACCAGACTGTCAGGCAGGCAATAGAGAAAATGCGCCATCACGGCTTTACCGCGATACCCGTGATAAACAAGGACGGCGCCTACGTCAAGACCCTTGCCGAGGGCGACTTTCTGTATTTTATGCTTGACAACAATATTTTCGATATAAGAGATCTCGAGCATTACCGCATTGCCGACCTGCCAAGGAGAGTTCGCTCCGAGGCCGTTTCGGTAACGGCAACCGTCGAGGAGTTGGTGCTGCTGGCCATGAACCAGAACTTCGTCCCCGTGATAGACGACAGAAAGGTCTTCATCGGCATAGTCACGCGCCACGACATACTGGAATACTGCGACAGCGCGATCAAAGGCCTGCGCTCGGGAAAGGAATAGGTGAACTGATATGAACAGGATCAAGAAGAACAACAAGGGCGGCGCTGCACTTGCCGCACTGCTCATAATGGTGATAATACTGGCAACGGGCACCGTGCTGATGATGACCACGGGCAAGGGCTCGATAGAGACCGCCAAGGAGATACCGAAGGATCTTGTGCCTTCCTCGTCCGAGGAAGAGGATACCTCGGAGCCCGAGGTAGAGGTCATGGATCCCGACGCCTCGCAGCCCGACGACTCCCAGCCCGAGGAAGCAGCCAAGCCCGAGTATCCCGCTCCTACAATGGCTGACAATTACAGGGAGATCAACTACAAGGATCTTAACATGACCACCAGATACGGCCTGCTGGTCGATGTTGACAACAACACCATTCTTGCGGGCTCCAACTACGACAAGAAGATCTACCCCGCTTCGCTCACAAAGGTGATGAGCCTGATAGTTGCAATGGAGAACGCACCCGAGGACAAGGCGAAGTTCAAGTTCACGAACAAGCACCTGACTCCCCTCAAGGACGACAACGCCCAGCGCGTAGGCTTTGAGGCAGGCGAGTCGGTATCCTTTGAGGATCTGGTCTACGGCACGGTGCTTGTCAGCGGCGCAGATGCTACCGTGGGTCTTGCCAACATCGTTGCGGGCTCCGAAGATGAATTTGTCAAGCTGATGAACAAGAAGGCCGAGGAGCTTGGACTTGAGGGCACACACTTCACAAACGCCAGCGGACTGCACGACGAGGAGCATTACTCGACTCTGAAGGATATGGCGGTCATCATGGAATACGCCCTCTCTCAGGAGAAGTGCAGAAGAGTTCTCACCACCTCGACCTACACCACCAGCAAGACCGAGTATCACCCCGACGGCATCGAGCTTTACAGCCTTGTCTCGGTCAGGATGCAGGGCTACTGGGTAGACTGTGACCGCGACGGCGGCCAGGACGCTGATGTCCTCGGCGGCAAGACAGGCTTCACCGACGAAGCAGGCTACGCCATCGAGCTGATAGTTTCCTACAAGAAGCACACCTATCTCTGCATCACCACCAAGTCCGCAGACGAACTGAAGGCTCTCGAGGACAACATCGCAATCTGCGAGAACTACATACTCCCCAAGGACGACAGCGAGGAGTAAAAGGACAAGCTTAAAAGGCATCTCCGATTTACGGAGATGCCTTTTTTATTGCTTTACTGCTTTTTGATCTTTGGAGCTGTCCAAATCAGTCCAGAGCCGCAAAGGCCTGCTCAAGATCGGCGAGGATATCGTCGATGTTCTCAAGTCCGACGGAAAGACGGATCAGGCCGCCGTCGATGCCTGCGGCAACAAGCTGCTCGTCGGTGAGCTGGCGGTGTGTTGCAGATGCGGGGTGCAGCACACAGGTGCGAATGTCGGCAACGTGTACCTCGTTCGAGGCCAGCTTCAGGCTGTCCATGAACTTGACGGCCGTGCTCCTGCCGCCCTTGATCGAGAAGGAGATAACGCCGCTTGTGCCTTTGGGCATATACTTCTTGGCCAGCTCGTGGTACTTGCTGCTCTCAAGCCCCGGGTAGTTGACGGACTGGACGTGCTTGTTGGCTTCGAGGTACTTGGCTGCGGTGAGTGCGTTCTCGCAGTAACGCTCCATGCGGACAGGCAGAGTCTCAAGTCCGAGATTGAGGTAGAAGGCCGACTGAGCGGCAGGATAGCAGCCGAAGTCTCTCATGAGCTGCATTCTCGCCTTTACGATGTATGCGGCCTTGCCGTACTGCTTTGTATAAATGGTGCCGTGATAGCTCTCGTCGGGCTCGGTGAATTCGGGGAACTTGCCGTTTGTCCAGTCAAAATTGCCCGAATCGACGATGACGCCGCCGCCCTGAACAGCGTGTCCGTCCATGTACTTGGTGGTGGAATGAACGATTATATCGGCGCCGTACTCAAAGGGACGGCAGAGGATAGGTGTGGGGAAGGTGTTGTCGATGATGAGCGGCACACCGTTGTCGTGAGCGATCCTTGCAAACTTTTCGATGTCAAAGACAGTAAGCGCAGGATTTGCCAGTGTCTCGCCAAAGACAGCCTTGGTGTTAGGCTTGAAGGCCGCCCTGATCTCGTCCTCGGGGGCGTCGGCGTCAACGAAAATGCACTCGATGCCAAGCTTTTTCAGGGTGAAAGCAAAGAGGTTGATCGTGCCGCCGTAGATCGTAGCGGCGGAAATGAAGCTGTCGCCTGCCTTGAGTATATTCAGCAGCGAGAGCAGCGAAGCCGCCTGACCCGAGGAGGTACACATAGCGCCGATACCGCCTTCGAGGGCGTTTATCTTCTCCTCGACCGCCATTACGGTCGGGTTCTCGAAGCGGGAGTAGATAAGGCTCTTGGTGGGATCGTCAAATACTGCCGCAACGTCGTCGGTAGAGTCATAAACATAGGTGGTTGACTGCACTATCGGCACAACTCTCGGCTCGGTGTTTTTGGGGGTGTAGCCTGCGTGCAGGCACTTGGTCTCGATCTTCATGATGATTACTTTCCTTTCTTATTTACTATATTCCCGCCGCTGAACACGGCGGGGTATTGTTTTCACTTCCTGCCCGCAATGGCTCTGCCGACAGCGCCAAGAAGCGCCCGATACACTGCCGCCACGAACAATGCCAGCGCCGTCAGCGCCAGCTCTCTGTGCAGCCCCGAGATGTCAAGTCCCGAGCCTGCCATAAACACCCAGAAGGGTATGAACATTCCGAAGATGAAAAACTCACGCCTGTTGATAGGAGCAGGCTGCGGCTCTTCGCCGTCGTCCGCTTGCTCTGGTATCGTGAAGAAAAACTCCACGCCCACCAGCAGGAACGCAAACAGCAGCATCAGCAGGAACGAGGCCCCGTCCGAGGGGCGCAGTATCACGAGCAGCAAGGTAAACAGGATATAATAGCTGACCCCGAGCAGGATCAGTATCCAGTGCTTAACGGCACGGCCGCTGTCCTGTTTTGTGCTTTTTGTTTCACGCATCTTTTCTCTCCGAAGCTGCCGCCTTTCAGATTTACTGCTGTTCGGCGCTGTGGTCGGGCAGCTCAGCGCTGCCGAAGGCGATCTGATAGGCTTCGCCCAGCACGATGAAGGCGACGGTTGCCAGCGAACGCGCCTCAACGTAATCCCTATCCAGCTTGTAGCGGCCGTGGTCGAGCAGGCGCTTGATCTCGACTATCCTCTCGTAGCCCTCTGCAAGAGCCTGTATGTCGGGGAGGACGAAATATGCCGACTGCATTATGCTGCGTATATCCGTTCTGAGGCCGGCAGGGATATGCTCGGCGCCCTCGTGGGTGTCGAAGTTATAGCCCGCGTGATCCTTGGGTGCCTCGCACATTCGCTGATTGATGTCGCCTGCTGCTCTGCGCGAGAACACCAGCGCCTCAAGCAGTGAATTGGAGGCCAGCCTGTTGTTCCCGTGAACTCCCGTACACGAGCACTCGCCGCAGGCATAGAGCCCGTCGATAGTCGTCCGCGAGTAGGTATCGACCTTGATTCCGCCCATCAGGTAATGCTGGCAGGGGAAGATCGGCACAGGCTCTTTTGTCATATCGTAGCCTGCCTCCAGCAGGTTCTTGTAGATCATCGGGAAGCGGTTCTTTATGAACTCGGGGTCCTTGTGGGAGATATCGAGATAAAACTCGTCCGAGCCTGTTTTCTTCGCCTCGAAGATAATGGAGTGTGACACCACATCTCTGGGCGCCAGCTCGAGGCGCTTGTCATAGTTGTCCATAAACCGCTCAAGGTTGCAGTTTTTAAGATATGCGCCCTCGCCTCTCACTGCCTCCGAGATAAGGAAGCACTCACGGGTCTTGCGGTTGTTGAAGGCTGTGGGGTGGAACTGTATGTAGCTGAGGTTCTTGATCTCGGCGCCCATGCGGTAGGCCTCGGCGATGCCGTCGCCTGTGGCGATCGCGGAATTTGTGGTGAACTCATAGACTCTGCCGATGCCGCCCGTGGCAAAGATCACGAAATGGGCATTGGCGGTGACATACTCGCCGTCCCGCAGCAGCAGCATTGAAAAGCCCGTGCGGGTCTTTCTGCACTCGCACATGACGGTATTTTCCCAGATCGTGACGTTCTCGAGCTGCTCAACATTTCTCAGCAGCGTGGTCTCGATCTCGAAGCCCGTGGCGTCCTTATGGTGGAATATCCTGTGCATTCCGTGGCCGCCCTCGAGGGTGCGGTGATAGTCGCCGTTCGGCAGCTTATCGAAGTCGCAGCCCAGCTCGATTATCTTTTCTATATCTATTTTAGCCTCGTTGACCAGCACGTCGGTAGAGACGGGGTCGTTCTCGAAGCCGCCTGCTACAAAGGTGTCCTGCTTGTGCTTTTCGGGAGAATCCTCGGGGCTTTTATAAACGCCTGCGATGCCGCCCTGAGCCAGCGAGGAGTTGCACAGTGTGGTCTCGCGCTTGGAGAGCACAAGAACATTCAGCTCCCGCGAAAGGTTATAAGCTCCGTAGAGCCCGGCGGCTCCGCAGCCCGCGATGATAACGTCATAATTATTCATGCTGTTTACCTCTTTGCTATTTAAGGATAATATTAGACAATTATATTATACCACACTCTCCCCAATATTTCAACACTTTTTTTAATTCAGTTATTTCAAATGGGGGCACAGCCCACAAGCCCCCACTTGGCAAGGGTCTCAGTGCCGCCCTCTAAGGGCGGTGGGAGCCTTTGTGAATGAGGCTCCGTCCTTGCCGTCAGGCAGGCTTGTTTGCGGGTGGTTCTGTCGGAGCTTTGTGGTCGGCTGAATTGATAATTGATAATGAAGCGGTGCCGCCTGCGGCGGTTTTTTTCGCTCACAGCTGCGGCTCGCAATAATTATCAACTATCAATTATCAATTTTTCCCGTCCCGCTCAACGTTTCTAAGTGCAATTTCTTACCGCTGAATCTTGCTAAGTGCCACCGTATCGCGAGGACATCCCCGGCATATTTCGCTGTTGTAAACGAGCTTGCGAGTGATCTCGCGTATCGCGTGGTACACGCCGTGTACCGAGTGATCTCGCGGATCGCGTGGTACACGCCGTGTACCGAGTGATCTCGCGGACTAAAAAAACGGGCTGCGGTGGATAGCAGTCCGTTTTATTGTACATTTCATATCTCGTTGCGGTTTTCGAGCGCCTTATAGAGCGTGATCTCGTCGGCGTATTCAAGCATTCCGCCGATCGGCAGGCCGAATGCGAGCCGCGTGACCTTTACGCCGAAAGGCTTTAAGAGCTTGGAGATATACATAGCCGTGGCCTCGCCCTCAACAGTGGGGTTCGTGGCCATGATAACTTCCTCGACGCCGCCCTCGGAGACACGGGAGAGCAGCTCCTTGATCTTCAGGTCGTCGGGCTTGATGCCGTCGATAGGAGAGATCAGGCCGTGCAGCACATGGTACACGCCCTTGTATTCCTTAGTCCGCTCGAAGGCCGCGATGTCCTTCGGTGTCTCGACAACGCAGATCGTCGCGTGATCCCGCCTTGCGTCGGCGCAGAACTTGCAGAGCTCGTGCTCGGTGAAATTCATGCACACGCGGCAGGTATGTACGCTGCGCTTGGCGTTGAGTATGGCCTGAGAAAGCGCCTTGGCCTCTCCTTCGGACATCTCCATGACATGATAGGCCAGCCGCTGGGCAGACTTCATGCCTATGCCCGGCAGCTTTGCAAACTGCTCGGCCAGCTCGATGAGCGGCAGTGCGTCACTTTTCGCCATCAGAACAGTCCGGGGAAGGAAACGCCGCCTGTAAGCTTGCTCATCTCGGCGTCAGAGGTCTCGTCGAGGTTCTTTACGGCCTCGTTGAATGCGCTCATAATGAGATCCTGGAGCATCTCAACGTCCTCGGGATCAACGACCTCGGGCTTGATGTTCAGCTTGAGCACCTGGCGCTTGCCGTTGATCGTGATGTCAACAGCTCCGCCGCCTACGGAAGCCGAGAACTCTCTCTGCTCAAGGTCTTCCTGAAGTGCTGTGATCTCGTCCTGCATCTTCTGAGCCTGCTTGAGCATCTGGTTCATATTGTTCGAGGGACCCTTGCCCATACCCTGTGGTAATCTTGCTTTCATTTTTAAAACTCCTTATTTTTTTATTTCGACCTCGAGATCTGCTGCTTTTGCTCGGTCGGCCAGCTCGCTGAGAGGATCCTTCTTCTCCTCGATGCCGACGTCCTTTGCCGGATACAGCCTGAACCCGAAGTTCTTGCCATAATAATTGCTGATGATCTGCTTGAGCTTTGCAGCGTCGTCGCCGCGTTCCACAAGCTTTTTGACGAACTCCCCTGCCGCGATGACGTAGAACATATCGCCCTCGATGCAGGCCGAGCTGTTTTTCAGAAACGCCCCGATAGAGGGTATCTGCTCGTTTATGATCGCCAGTATCTCGTTCCACTCGTTGAGGGGCGTCATACTGCGGGGGTCGAATTTTACGAGGGGCTTGCGCTCCTGTTTTTTGGGCGGCTCCTCTGTCTGAACGGGAGCCTTGAAGGCCTGACCCGAGCTCAGGGCTTTTTCAAGCTTCGAGAGCCTGTCGAAGATAGGCGCCAGGTTCACGGTCTGGGCGGCAGGCGCCGCTGCTGCCGACTGCTGCGAATCGGCCGGGGTCCCGGGTCTCCACGAACAGAGCCTTACGGCGCACATTTCCATTTCGATGCACTTGTTCCTTGCGCGTGCAAAGCGCTCCGAGCACTGCTGCAATATTCCGATGTAGGCGAACACAGCCTCCAGCTCGACGCCCGAAGCCATCTGCTCCAGCCGCTCCAGCTCCTCGGGAAGGCAGACGATGAGCTCCCTTGCGCCCTTGCCGGATTTCAGGATCATGATGTTCCTCAGCTGAGAGATCAGCTCAGAGCAGAGCACGGCCAGATCCTTGCTCATGCTGTAGAGGTCGTCGATCTTCTGTATCGCCGCAGGTGCGTCCTGTTTTAGGACTGCGGAGAGTATATCGAAGAGATAATCCCGTCCTGCTATGCCTGCTGCGTCGGAGACTGTCCTGATCGTGATGTCCTCGGAATACGCGACGCACTGGTCGAGCAGCGACAAAGCGTCGCGCATACCGCCGTCGGAAAGCCTTGCGATAAGCTGGGCAGCGTCCTCGTGGAGGGTAAGCTTCTCCTGCTCTGCGATATACGAGAGCCTTGACACGATGTCCTCGGTGCGTATCCTGTGGAAGTCGAAATGCTGGCAGCGCGAGACGATCGTCTCGGGCACCTTGTGTACCTCTGTTGTGGCGAGAATGAACTTAACGTGCTCGGGAGGCTCCTCCATAGTCTTCAGCAGAGCGTTGAAGGCTCCTGCCGAGAGCATATGCACCTCGTCGATTATGTATACTTTATATCTGCAAAGCTCGGGGGTGTAATTCACGCCCTCGCGCAGCTCGCGGATGTCGTCCACCTTTGAATTTGAAGCGGCGTCTATCTCGATCATATCCGAGAGGGTGCCTGCGTCGGCGCTCTTGCAGATCTCGCACTCGAGGCAGGGCTCGCCGTCCACGGAATTCGGGCAGTTGACGGCCTTGGCGAAGATACGCGCACAGGTGGTCTTTCCCGTTCCGCGCGAGCCCGTGAACAGGTAGGCGTGGGCGGTCTTTCCCGACTGTATCTGGTTGCGGAGTGTCGTCGTTATGTGCGGCTGCGACACAACGTCGTCAAAGGACATCGGTCTCCACTTTCTGTACAGTGCCTGATACACGTTTCTCACCTCCATTTGTTGTTTTAAGTCATTCAGAATTCCAGCCCGAGCTTGCGGCGGCTGTCGCTCACAAGCTTTTTGAGCGGGTCAGTCCACTCGTCCGTGTCTGCGTTCGCTCCCGTGAACATATAGATATAGTTCTCTCTGTAGCCCGAATACTCGTCATTTCCAAAGTCGCGGACATCTTCGGAGTACCAGACAAAGCCCTCGTCCGAAATATAATCGGGGCTCAGCTTGCCGTTCTTATACTTTATCATCTTCACCTTCCCGGTGATATCTTCGGTATTATCGGCGGTGGTGAAGTCGTTAAGAAAACCGTAAAGCCCGTCCCTGTCCCGATATATGACTATCATGTTGGAGTCGGCGCCGTAGCGTGAAAAGGCAACATTTCCCTTGAACACGCATTTTGCTTTACCGTTCTTGTTTGCCCATATCTCAAGGGTCGAGGGCTTCTTTTGGTCATAGTCCACATCCGAGCCGTCCACGCAGCCTATCAGCAGCTCGTCGGTCCCGTCGCCGTCCATATCCAGCAGGTCGAGATACATAACGCCCACCGCGCTTACGTTGGCCATGTAATCATATACTGTCTTTTTGATCTTGAGCTGACCGTAGTCCTTCTCCTTTGCCCTTACCACAGCCGCGAAGGAGTCGTAGGAGGGGTTGATCTCCTCAAACTTATCCCTCAGCTTGGTGTAATTATGCGGCGCCTCGTCGGTGTCCTTGATCTCTGCCTCGAAGCACTCGACGCAGCTCTGCTTCAGGGCTGCGAGCCTGTCGGCATCGGAGAGGTCGTCATAGCGGCCGCAGATATAATAGTCCTTCATCTCGGGGTCAACATCGCGGTACATCGTGCAGGGGATATATCCGCCGTGTGCGTTCTCGACGTGTATCCAGCCCTTGAAGCGCTCGTCGAGCACGTCAAGGAACTCGTTTGCTTCGTATGTCACACCATCTAATGTGTACACATAGTTTATACCGTCGAAGGTGTTTTTTACATAGCTCGTTCCGGCCTTTGTCCGCGCCGTAAGAGCCGAGGAATCGAGGACGGCCTCCGCGAATCCGTAATGTTCTTCTAAATAAGATGCGATGTAATCAAAATAGTAGTGCAGCTCTCCGTCGGCATCGCGCAGCAGCTCTCCGCCGCCTCCCGCAAAGCCCGGAACAACGTGGTTAGGATAGTCAAGCGTTACATTCAGCGAGCCACCGTAGAGGGGATCAAACTCTCGCGGCTCTTCATCGCCCCAGCAAGGGCGCAGAATCTCAAGGGTGCCTGCGGACGTATCTATCCTGTAGATGCGGTAGCCGATGCCTCCCTGTGTTCCCATATTGAAGCCGCCGATGATAAACTCGGGGCTGCCGTCAAAGTCCACGTCCTCGAACCAGCAGTTGGGGTTCTCGTATTCCGGAAGCACATAATCAAACCGGTTGAACGGCTCGAGCCATACGCTTTCGTTGTCCTTGACTACCTTCGCATATTTTTCGGCCTCGGGGCCGTAGTCAACAGGCTCGGGCTCTGGTTCGGGGATGATGTCAAAGGGGTCTTCCCTGCTTTCGTCTTTGCTGTCGTCAGCGCTGTCCTCTGGGAGAGGAGCATCTGCGCCCTGATTGGCCTTTTCAAGTATGTCGTCTGCGGCCTTCTTGAACTGGTCGTAGATGATCTCGGCGTCCTCGATCGGCTCGACCTCTTCAACGTCGCCCGTGTCTTCAAGCTGATCTGCATACTTCACGACGGCGTCGATGGTGTGGCGGACCTTTTCCTGCTTGTCTTCGTCAAGCTTTTTGATGTAGTCCTCGTCCTTGCGCACTCCGTGAACGTCATAAAGCACGGGCTCGCATTCGATGACCTCGCCGTCCTCGACGACAACATCTATCTCGCAGCTGCCGCCCTGAATGTCCGCGGGGTCCTCGATAACGGGGCTGCGGCCGCTGTAGTTTCCGTCGGGCAGCTCGCGGACTATCTTGTATTCCTTAAGCCCTTCCGAAGAGCTGCTGTCGCGGTCCTTCTTGACCTTGAAGATCACCACGGCAGAGACCACGCACAGCAGTGCCAGCACCAGAGCCAGCACCACGTTGACGGGCATCAGGCTCTTGCGCGTTTTTGGAGTCTCCGTCACAGCAGGAGCAGCGGCCGCAGGCTCAGGAACCGCAGCCGTCGGGATATAGTCCTGCTTAGTTCCGCAGCCCGGACAGAACACCGAGCCGTCGGGTAATTGTTTTCCGCAAGCCTTGCAAAACATACAAGCCCCCCCAAAACAAGTTTTAACATAAAAAATTCGATCCGACATACAAGTGTGCAGGCGAAACTGTGTCACACGAAACAGTCCGCTTAATGCTGCTCGGTTCCCCGCCTGACATGGTTCACAGCGTTTCATTGCACAGGACCCGCACACCTGTATCTCGGATCGAAGTCTGAACGATCCGCACCACCCGCGGCTTTCGCCTTTGCACGGTGTTGCCCTTATGATCTTCGATATTCTATATTATAGCACATCGTTTCACGAAATGCAAGCTTTTTTTGATACTTGGGGAAATATTTCTTCCCGAGAAGGGCGAAAGCCGTCATTTTACACAAAAATCCCGACCCGTTTTTGTGGATAGTGCCCTCTCAGACAAACTCATACCCCTGCGACAGGGCGTAGTCGATGAAATCTCCGAGGATCGCGGCGTTTGTGGAGGACACGGGGTGCAGGAGATAGATGGCTCCGTTGTGGAGGGAGCTTTTGAGCTTCTCCAGCGACTCCTGCTCGGGAGGCTGGGCGTTCACGTCCCAGTCGGCATAGGCAAAGCTCCAGAGTACGGTCTCGTAGCCGCAGTCCCGCGCCACCGCCAGCGACAGCTCCGAAAACTCGCCCTTTGGCGGGCGGAACTCTGTCATCTCGTAACCGAATTCGTCGAGGATATAGTCGTGGAGGCCAGCGATCTCCCGCCTGCACTCCTCGGCCGAGAGGTCGGGCATCGAGTAGTGATGCACAGAATGGTTGCCGACCGTGTGTCCCTCGTCGATCATACGCTGCACCAGCTTGGGCTCCTTGACAGCGTAGTCCTCGAGGACGAAGAACGTCGCCTTAACTCCCCTTTCCTTCAGGGCGTCCAGTATCGCCGACGTGTAGCCGTTCTCGTAGCCCTCGTCGAAGGTCAGGCGGATCGTCTTTTTGTCTGCGGGGTCGATGGCTGTGGCATCGTAGGCGCCGAACTGCTCGTTGAAGTCGAGCGCCCCGAGAGGGCGGTTATCCCCGTCAAGCTGCACGCCCTGCCCATAGCCGTGCTTCTCGGTCGAGAGCGCGGAATAGTCCAGCGGGGCTTCAATGCCGCCCTGAGTCTGCTCTCCCGAATCGGTCTTGTCGGAATAGCCGAAGAGCTTTTCTATCACTGTCTCGCTCCTGCTGCTTTCGGCGGGCTGCGTGTCTGCCGAGGTGCAGCCCGACAGCAGGAGCGCCGCTGCTGCAATAAGCCTGTATCTGTTTTTCATGTTATTCTCCTTTCTGTTTCGGTGTGTTTATTATCCCTCGCAAGGAGCCGATTATCCGCGCTGGGGCGATCTGTAAATTTCTGCACGCAAATTGTAATATTATCCGTATTGACAATACTTGTATTTTATGGTATAGTTATTTTGTAGAACTATAGTTTGAGAAAACCCCTGAAGGAGGTAACCCTAATGAAAAAGAGAAGAATAATTTCGTCTGTGCTTGCAGCGCTGACGGCACTGACCGTTACCGCCTGCGGCTCGGTAGACACGAGCAGCAAAGAAACAAAAGACGAAAAGACCAAAGTAACACAGGATTCCGATACTACCGTAAAGGACTCGGTAAAGAAGGTCGGCGAGCGTGTTCAGAACGTTGGCAGGACCGTGAGCCAGGCCCTTTCGGGCGAGCTTGATTTTGCTTACGCAGGCTCGGCAAAGCTCTCCTTCGGCGAAGCATTTACCGAAGAGGCAGGCACACAGATCAAGCCCGTCACCATCACCGCAGGCACCAAGCAGAAGGGCGGCAAGTCTCAGGCCGACGTTTCGCTGGCTTATGACACCGAGACGCTGCTCTCGTTCAACGCCGTTGCGGACAACGAGGCGCAGGTCGTTTACTTTAAGATCCCCGAGCTCAGCGACGCTTACATTTCCGCGACTCCCGACGACTTCAAGGCGCTGTTCACCAAGGCTCCCAAGTTCGGGAACATCGAGATCGGCGACGGTATGACACTTGACGGCATCGAGGACTTCCTCGGAGACATCGACTTTGACGCGCTGTTTGAGGATCTCGAGGGCTACTGCGAGCTGATCGACGAGAAGCTCCCCGAGGGCACCGACGGCGGCAAGCTGACGGGCGACATCGACGGCAACGCCTACGAATATGACGTAGTGAGCTATGAGGTCACAGGCCAGATGGTCTATGACATCGCGGATTCGGTATCACAGAAGGCCAAGGGCGACCAGCAGCTCAAGGATCTCTTCGCCAAGTTCGGCGTTGAGGGCACCGAGTATGACAACGCTGTTGACAGCTTCATCACAGAGCTCAAGAGCGCCGATCAGAGCGAGCTTGACAAGACCGCATTCGTCATCGACCTTTACAAGAACGGCGACGAGCCCTGCGGCTTCAACCTCTATCTTCCCGACGAAGACGCGAACATAAAGGCCGTTACCGTTGCAAACGACAGCACCATCGGCATCGACTTCTCCGCAACAGAGAAGGGCACCGAGAAGGCCGCTGTCAAGGGCGCCTTCACCGACGTTGACGAGACTGTGAACGGCTCGCTCGCGATCACAGCAGAGGGCGTGAACGCCAACATCACCGCCAAGGATCTTAAGCCCGAGGGCGACCTGTTCTCAGGCACGATCACCGCAAATGT
Source organism: uncultured Clostridia bacterium (assembly GCA_946533615.1). Taxonomy (GTDB): domain Bacteria; phylum Bacillota; class Clostridia; order Oscillospirales; family Ruminococcaceae; genus FB2012. The sequence continues at coordinate 1,807 of CAMNBY010000182.1, read as the reverse complement.
TGCCTATAACGGCGAAAGCTTCGTCGGCACTGTTGTTTCCGACAGCACCGAGGATAAGCTGAGCATCACCGCAAACGCCGACCTTAACGGCAAGAACCTTCTGAACCTCACCGTTGACGGCGAGCCCACCGACGCTTCCGACATCACCCTGCCGAGCGGCACGATCTACAAGCTGGACAAGGACGGCCTGGACTCCTACGCTGCCACCTGGGATCTTGAGGGCTTCAAGGCTCGTCTCGAGAGCATCTTCGGCGGCATGAATGTTCCCAATATCATCTGACAGCAAAAGTTTCAAAAACCTGTCCCTCGGGGCAGGTTTTTTGTGCAGTCACATATCGCCGTGCTTCTTTACTTTTGGGGTTTTATGTGGTATACTGTTATAAAGACGATCTTTGTGAAAGGATGCGATCAAATTGAAAAACGGAGAAAGATTTCTTAACCTCATCGACCTGAACGACTACCCCGTCTCCTGGTGGAAGCACCTGCTGGAGCTTGGGCACGAGATACGGCTTTCGCCCGAGAGCTTCAGCCACGCCTGCGACGGCAAGATAATGGGCACGCTCTTCTACGAGCCCTCAACAAGAACACAGATGTCCTTCCAGACCGCTATGCTGCGGCTGGGCGGAACTATCATCGGCTTCGACAATCCGGCCACCTCCTCCGTTGCAAAGGGCGAGAACATCAAGGACACCACCAAGATCGTCTCGGGCTACGCGGATATTATGGTCATGCGTCACCCGACTGCCGGCTCTGTCAAGGCGGCGGCTCTTACCGCCGAGTGTCCTGTCATCAATGCCGGCGACGGCGGCCACCTGCACCCGACCCAGACCCTCACCGACCTGATGACCCTCAGCGAAGAAAAAGGCACCCTCGAGGGGCTGACCATCGGCCTTTGCGGAGACCTGAAAAACGGCCGCACCGTCCACTCGCTGATAAAGGCTATGTCCTGCTTCAAGGGCAACCGCTTTGTGCTGATCTCTACCAAAGAGCTGGCGCTGCCCGCCTATATGAAGGACATACTCTCCGCCAGCGGCCACGCTTACACAGAGGCAGAGAGCCTTGATGACGTTATGGGCGAGCTCGACGTGCTCTACATGACGCGGATACAGCGCGAGCGCTTCGCCTCCGAGGAAGAATATCTTGCGCAGAAGGGCAACTACATCCTTGACCGCAAAAAGATGGCCAAGGCCAAGCACGACATGATCGTGCTGCACCCGCTGCCGAGAGTTGACGAGATCGCTATCGAGGTCGATGACGACCAGCGCGCTATGTACTTCAAGCAGGCCAAATACGGAATGTACGTCCGCATGGCGCTTATCCTGACGATACTCCGCAACGACGGAACGCCTGCGCCCGTGGTCAAGGGACGTATCCGCCACGGACGGTGCTCCAATCCCAAGTGCATCACAAATCAGGAGCTTTACCTGCCGCACTACTTCACAGGCACGGGAGACACCGTGGTCTGCGAATACTGCGACGAAAGAACACTGCTGTAAAAACAAAAGGGCTGCCCGTCGGCAGCTCTTTTGTTATACCCACATAGCAAACGCGACCCACCCTTCCGGGCGAGCCGCGTCTGTTTGTATGGTTATGTTGATGAATGTAGGTGTCAGTATTGACTTGCGGCTGAATTGCCGCCTAATCCACAAATTGAAAGCGGATAAGGGAATCAAAAGCCCTGACTTGCGGCTGCAACGCCGCCTCATTCACAAGGCGATCCCCCTCCCCTCCGGGGAGGGCCGCAAACGCCGCCTAATCCACAAATTGAAAGCGGATAAGGGAATCAAAAGCCCTGACTTGCGGCTGC
>CAMNBY010000181.1 GCA_946533615.1 uncultured Clostridia bacterium | reverse complement strand
TGCAATCACTACTTCTTTATTGTTTTCATTATTGGTGTAATCAGCATATGCGCGTGATGATATTGGAATAAAGAATAAAGATACAAATACTATAAAAACAAAAAATATTCTCTTTTCAAAGCGGTCTTTTTTAATTATCATTTTTAACACCTTTCATTCTAATTAGTTGTCTTCTGCTAATACATGATATAACATAAATATTGCAAAAAAATAATAATTGTGTTAAAAAGATAATAATACAGATTATTACATATTGCAGCTTGGCGTGCCTGCTCCTTGGGAACAGACACGCTTATTCTTTTCTCATTTGCTTCTGTAAGCCATTGCCCTTGCGGCGGCCTCCTCGACCAGCAGCATATCTCCAGCCTTGCCGCGCGAGCCCGTTTTCAGGGCGAGATCGGCCTCGGCAAAGACCTCGATAGCGTTGCGGATCCTGCGGCGGCTGATGTTCTGGCACTCGTTGAAGGCGTTGCGCACCGCAAATTCGCGGTTCTTCGGATATTTGAAATCAGCGGCGCACTGTGCCTGCGTTCTTCCCGAGGAGACCGCAAGCCTTGCGCGGTAGAGGTCGTTGAGCGAGAAGCTGACCGCGCCGATAATCTCTATCGCCTCAAAATTCTGGCCTTGCAGCTCCTTTATCCTGCGGAAAACGAACTGCGCGTTGGAGCGCAGAATGTTCACCGCCAGCGAGAAGCCGTCGGAGTCGATGCGCCTGATGCACAGCAGGTCGATGTCCTCCTTGGTGATGTCACGTCCGTGAGCGTAGGCCGAGAGCTTTTCCATCTCGCGCTGAACGGACGAGGTGTCGCAGAGGCAGAGCTCCGCCAGATAGCGAGCCTCTCTCGGGGCGATGCCGCAGCCCATTCCGCGAAGCGAGGAGACGATGTCCTTCGCCATGTCGTCGCTGCGCTTGTAGGCGAACTCGCAGACCTCGCCGTGCTTTGCGCAGAAGTCGCAGAAGCGCTTGTTCTTGTCCGTCAGGCTGCGCTTGTTCTTGTAAAGGTCTACCCCCGTGGAGTAGATCACGACCGTGGTGGTCTCGGGCAGGTCGCCGAGAATCTTTCTCAGGTCGTCGGCGTCGGCCTTCGGGGTCTTGTCGATGTTAAGGTCGTTTATCAGTATCACGGCACGCTGCGCAAAGAGCGGAAGCATCTCGCAGGCATCGGCGATGGCGCCGATGTCAAGCGACTGTCCGTCAAAGCGGTGCAGGTTCATCGCTCTCTCGGAAGCGGGCAGAAGCCTTGCGGTCAGGCGCTTTACAAAGCTTTCAAGTGCGCCTGTGTCGTGTCCGTAAAAATAATAGAGCGAGGCAGGTCTGCCCTCACGCACCTTGCGGGCAATGTCCTGTGGGTTCGAGGCAGGCATATCGTTCCTCCTTTCGGTCGTTCAGTTTTGATTTATGTGCTGCTTGTAGAAGCGGTCGTCGAGCTCGAAAAGCTGCGCCTTGTCGGGGGCGAGCTCGACCTCGAGGATAGCGCCGCCGACAGGGAAGTCGATGTCCCCCGAGGGCAGCGAGAGCCGCTTTCTTGTAAGTGTAAGGTCAATATCATAGGCGCTGACTTCAAAGCCGTTTTCGGCCCGGAAGATCGTCAGGCCGCCCATGTCGGCGGTGTCGCCGTGAGAGAATTTCTCCCCCGAGGAGCCAAACTCCGTGCAGACCGTTTCTGCGGCGGGCAGTATCTCCTCGGTGTAGACATAACCTGCGCTGTCGCCGCTGATGAAAACACTCTCTACTCGACGGACGCCGTAGAAGGACAGCAGCTCCTGAAGATTGTAGGCGTGTCTGCCCCTGCTTCCGATGTCGAGTATCACGGCGCTGTGTCCGCGGATAATGACGGCGGTCGTGCCGCTGCTGTTGTTCAGCGTCACTACACGGTAGGTGTCCCGCGCGAGGTATGAGGACAGGGCAGTGAACATACATACCGCCGCCAGCAGAACGACGCTTCCCGAAACGAGCAGCCTTGCCGAGCGGTACATGAGCGCCGCCGAAAGCAGCCCCACAAGTATCACGGCTGCGACCGCGAGTATTATCCTGTGGCAGCCGCCGACCGATGCAAAGTCATATCCCGAAAGGGCGGTGCAGCAGCGGAGGGTCAGCTTTACGAGAAGCCCGCAGATGCGCAGTATTATTTGAGCCGCTGCGGTCGTTCCGCCCAGAAGCATCGCAAAGGGCAGAAGTCCCAGAGCCGCCGAACAAAGCGGCACCAGCAGCAGATTTGTTATCGGCGAGATCACAGAGACCTCGTTGAAGTACAGCACCTGTATCGGCAGCGTCGCCGTCAGCACCGCAAACGAGGCTGTGAGGGAGCTCCTGACCGAGTTGTGCGGAATGTCGGAGCTCCTTGAAACAAGCTTCGGCGTTACCGCACCGATAGCTGCCGCCGAGGTCATCGACAGCAGGAAAGCGGCGCCTGTCACGGCGTAGGGTGAGATCAGAGCCATCACAAGGGCGCAGAGCCCGAGCGAGTTCAGGGTGTATGTCCTCCTGCCGAAGAGGGAAGAGAGCTGCACGAGCATAAGCATTATTCCAGCCCTCGTGACCGACGGCGAAAAGCCCGCAAAGCCCATAAACAGCAGGATGATCCCAAGCATCAGAAATGTCCGCAGGCGCTTGGGAGTATAAACTGTACAAAATATTGTACTGAAAAGCAGGGCAATGACAGTCAGATGCGTTCCCGAGACAGCCATTATGTGGCCGATGCCTGCGCGGGTCATGGCGGCCTTATCGGCGGCCGAGAGCTCGCTCTTGTCGCCGCAGACGATCGCTTGCAGCAGGGCGGCGCTCTCGCTGTCACAGGCCGCAAAGATACACTTCGAGGTGTAGTCGCGAAGGCGGGAAGCAAGCCTCATGAAGTGTTCGCCGTGGGCACCCTTGTCCGTGACCTTGGCATCTCCCGCGGCCGTCAGATAGACCCCGCGCTTGCTGTTGAAGCTTGTGCTGCTGAACAGCGCGTTGTCTGACAGGGTGGCTGCCGTGCAGGTGATCTCGGCGGTGTTGCGCACCGCAACAGGCTTGCTGCTGTAGAGCATTATCCCGACGGCGGTGCCGTCATCTGTTCTGCCGTCAACGGTCAGCCGCCAGACATCGCTGCCCCTGTAGGAACATTCGGTGATGTTGCCTGTAACGGTGATCTCGCGGCCGTCGAGGTCGAGCTGCGGCTGTATGCGAAAATGGGTGTAGACCGTTCCGTGGGCAAGCCCCGCCAGCAGGCAGAGCCCCACAACAAAGGAATACACCCGTTGCTTGCGAAAAAGAGCGACAGCCGCAGCGGTCAGCAGCAGAGCGCCGAGAAACAGCACCCACTCGCTGCACGGCCGCAGCAGTATCAGCATTGTGCCTCCAAGGAAGGAAAATCCCGACCAGGCGGCTTTTCGTTTCATTCCTTTAGCCCGCAGGCCACTGCAGCGGTCTGCCCGCCAGCAGGTGGAAGTGAATGTGGAACACGCTCTGTCCTGCGCTCTCGCCGCAGTTTGAAACTACGCGGAAGCCTTCTTTCAAGTCCAGATCTTTGGACAGTTTGGCTATGACTTCATAGATGTGGGCGATAACGGCGCTGTTGCTCGCGTTCACCTCGTCAAGGCGCGAAATGTGCTCCTTGGGGATAACGAGCAGGTGTACGGGCGCTGTGGGCGCAATATCCTTGAAGACGTAAACAAGCTCGTCCTCATAGACCTTGTCGGACGGTATCTCGCCCTTTACGATCTTGCAGAAAAGGCAGTCATTCATGATGGTTCCTCCTTCGGTATCAAATAATTATACGAATGCAAACTTACTTTATAAACTCGGAAACGATCTCGTCGGCCTGGTCGAGGGCTTCGTCTATCTTGTACTTGTCGCCCACGCCTGCCATTGCGCTGTCGGGACGTCCGCCGCCCTTGCCGCCTGTGAGCGCTGCGACCTTGCCTGCGATCTTGCCCGCGTGGGCGCCCTTCGCAAGAGCCTCCTTGCCGCAGCCTACGGCGAAGTTCGCCTTCTCGCCGTCAATGCCTGCAAGCACTATAACTATATCGTCATGGGCGGACTTCACATCGTCCACCATTTTTCTCAGGGCATCGGCCTTGATGTTGCGGAGCATAGCGGTCGCGACCTTTATTCCCCTGACGTCAACGGCTGTCTCCATTATGGTCTTTGAACGCATAGCGGCGATCTCGCTTTGCAGGGACTCGCGCTCCTTTTCGAGAGCCTTGATGTCCTGCATTATGCTCTCGCATCTTGCGGCAAGCTCCATAGGATTGTTGACCTTGAGAGCCTGTGCAGCGCGGATTATCTGATCCTTGTGCTGCTCGATGAGTGCCAGCACTCCGCGTCCCGTAACGCCCTCTATACGTCTTACGCCAGAAGCGACCGAGCTTTCGCTCACCAGCTTGAACAGGCCGATGCGCGATGTGTTGTCAACGTGGGTGCCTCCGCAGAACTCGATCGAGGGAGTCTCTTCATCATTTCCAATCGAAACGACTCTTACCACCGAGCCGTACTTCTCGCCGAAGAGAGCCATAGCGCCCAGCTTCTTTGCTTCGTCGATCGGCATTTCCTTAACGGTAACGTCCAGCGCCTTCAGGATATTTGCGTTGACGATGGATTCGACTCTGAGCTTCTCCTCGTTGGTGAGGGCGTTGAAATGGCTGAAGTCGAAACGCACTCTCTCGGCGTCAACAAGCTGTCCTGCCTGATGAACGTGGTCGCCGAGGACTTCTCTCAGTGCAGCCTGGAGCAGATGAGCGCAGGTGTGGTTGCGCATGATCGCAAAGCGGTTCTTTTTGTCAACTGCGAAATGCGCCTGCTGACCAACAGCAATGCCGCCCTCAACTACTCTGATCTTGTGGGCAAACTTGCCTGCGGTGACTTTCATTACGTCAAGCACCTCGGCCTTGCCGCTGGCGGTGGTGATAAAGCCCTTGTCGCCTACCTGTCCGCCGCTCTCGGCATAGAACGGAGTCTGTCCGGAAACGAGGTAGTAGATCTCGCCGTCGCAGCCTGCGTTCTCGACAAGCTCCTCGTCTGTGGCAAGATACCTGATCTCGCTGTCGTCCTCAAGCCTGGTGTAGCCTGTGAACTCGGTGTGGAAGTTTTTGTCCATTTTGAGGAAGACCGTGTCGTCGGCACCCATGTACTTAGAGCCTCCGCGGGCAACACGGGCGGTCTCTCTCTGCTTTTCGTAGGCTGCGCGGTAGCCTTCCTCGTCGCAGGAGAAGCCCTTTTCCTCCAGTATCTCTCTTGTCAGGTCGATAGGGAAGCCGTGGGTGTCGGAAAGCTTGAAGCAGCTCTCGCCGTCGAGAGTGGTCTTGCCTTCTGCCTTCATCTGCTCAACGTACTCGTCCAGCAGCTTCATGCCCTTGTCGATCGTGTTGTTGAAGTTCTGCTCCTCGGTGGCAAGCAGCTTCACGATATAGTCGTACTTCTCCTCGAGCTCGGTGTACTCGCCCTTGGAGTTTTCGACAACGGTCTTTACGATGTCCTTGAGGAAGGGCTTGTCGATGCCGAGCAGCTTTCCGTGACGGACTGCGCGTCTGATAAGCCTGCGCATCACATAGCCGCGTCCCTCGTTCGAGGGCAGGATACCGTCCGAAGCCATAAAGGTAACGGAGCGGATATGGTCGGTGATGACGCGGACAGACACGTCCTTCTTGTGCTCCTTGCCGTACTCGACCCCGGCGATCCGGCAGACGTGGTCGCGGATAGCCTTGATCGTGTCAACGTCAAAGATAGAGTCAACGCCCTGCATCATCGCGGCGATACGCTCGAGACCCATGCCCGTGTCGATGTTCTTCTGCTTCAGCTCCGTATAGGTGCCGTCCTCGTGGCGCTCGAACTGAGTGAAAACAAGGTTCCAGAACTCCATATATCTGTCGCAGTCACAGCCGACGGTGCAGGTGGGCTTGCCGCAGCCGTACTCCTCGCCTCTGTCATAATAGATCTCGGAGCAGGGACCGCAGGGGCCGTCGATGCCTGCCTCCCAGAAGTTGTCCTCCTTGCCCATGCGGAAGATCCTGTCCATAGGCAGACCCTCCTGCTCGTGCCAGATCTTCTCGGCCTCGTCGTCGTCCTCGTAGACGGAAACATAGAGCCTGTCCTCGGGGATCTCAAGTATCTTTGTCACATACTCCCACGCCCAGGCGATAGCCTCCTTCTTGAAGTACTCGCCAAAGCTCCAGTTGCCGAGCATCTCGAAGAAGGTGCCGTGTCTTGCGGTGATGCCGACGTTCTCGATGTCGCCTGTTCTGATGCACTTCTGGCAGTCGCACAAGCGCACAGAGGGCGGCACGTCCTGACCCGTGAAGTAAGGCTTCAGGGGAGCCATGCCTGCGTTTATCAGCAGCAGGCTGTTGTCGTTCTGCGGAACGAGGGGAAAGCTCTTTATCCTCAGGTGTCCCTTGCTCTCAAAGAATTTGAGGTAAGATTCTCTCAGCTCGTTAAGTCCCATCCATTTCATTTTCAACATTCCTCCATAAGTTTTTGTTCTCAAAGGTGCTGCGGGCTTTACAGAAAACAAAAACGCTCCGCCCCTAAACATGGGACGAAGCGCAGTACTCCGTGTTACCACCCAAATTGCAAAGGCCGAAGCCCTTGCCGCTCGTGCCCTTTAACGCAGGGTATACGCCGCTGCTTTCACAGCGATGCTCGGGGCAGCCACCGCATTTTCTCCATCAAGGCTTGCACCGACCGCCTTTTCTCTGCATGGAGCTCACTGCGGATAATTCCTTCACAGCGTTTGAGATATCACAGAGATATTATACTATAAAAAGCGCCGTTTGTCAATAGTCAGTTTTGCGGCAGAATGAGAGTGATCGTCAGCCTTCCGCCGGCGGCAGCGGCTTCGATCGTTCCGCCCATCTGCGAGACCAGCGTTCTCGAGATAGCGAGTCCGAGGCCTGTGGAATTGTGCGCGGTCTCGACGGTGTAGAAGCGGTCAAAGAGCTGCTCTGCCTCGACGGCCGTCAGGTCGGGAGCATTGTTTTCAAAGCTGATCGTCCCGTCAGGAGCAAGGCGCACAGTCAGGTCGCCCGTGCTGTATTTCAGCGCGTTGCTGATAAGGTTCGAGAACACCCGCGACAGCAGCTCCTCGTTTGCCCTGCGGACGATCTTCTCCTCGCAGATCTCTACCTCGGGCTCGATGCCGCGTGCGGTCAGGGCGGCGTAAAAGCCCGTGATGCTCTCGGCAAGCACGCGGTTGATGTGGACGTCCGAAAGCTCCACGTCCTTCTCCGACGAGAGTATCACCGAATAGCGGAACAGCTCCTCGGTCAGCTGCTTCATAAGCCTTGTGCGCTCCGAGATTATGTCAAGGTACTCCCTGACCTGCGGGCTCGTGTCCTCGCGCTCGAGCAGCTCGAGATAGCCGCCGATCGCCGTCAGGGGAGTGCGAAGGTCGTGAGAAATGTTCGTCACCGCGTTTTTGAGCTCGCGGTCGCCCTGAGTGTAGCGGTGACGCTGCTTCCTGAGCGTGCGCAGCTGGTCGTTTATCTGTGATGCCAGCTGCCTTGCGTATTTGTCGCGCGAGGATATGGAGATCAGTCTGTTCGTGTCGCTTCCGAGTATCTCGGACAGGCTGCCGCCGATCTGTTTCATGCTTTTTTTCAGCACCCAAAGCTTCACCGCGAGTATTATATTCACGACGGCTGTCACGCCGACGATGCCGAGAAAAACAAGCACGGCACGACCTCCTTTATTTACTGTTTATCCGCGGGGACTATCTCATATCCTTCTTGCTGAATATCAGGCAGCCGGCGGCGGTCACGAACACGCTGAGCGCGAGATAAGCGCCCATCCTCTTGCCAAGATCCCAAGGGCGTTTGTAGTAATAGCTCTTGTTGATCTCTTCCTGAGATTTTTCGTCTTCAACAGTTGGCGGGTAAACCCAACGATCGTAGATCGTCAGGAAATCCGAGGCCTCTCGGTTGATGTGTCCGAGCATATTGTAGGGGCACAGCAGGTCGATAGTGCGCAGAAAATAGAACTTTGCTGTTCCGCGCTTGATGTAGAGCTCGTTGGGCTCCTTGATGACGTATTCGTAAACGGGTG
>CAMNBY010000180.1 GCA_946533615.1 uncultured Clostridia bacterium | reverse complement strand
CGCGGGTGGTCTACAAGCACCCGCTGCTGAAGGATATCCTCGATGTCACCTACGGCTGCATCGTCTATCAGGAGCAGGTCATGCAGATCTTCCGCACTCTTGCGGGATATTCATACGGCAGGGCTGACATTGTCCGCAGAGCCATGGCCAAGAAAAAGCACGACGTCCTTGAAAACGAGCGCCGAGCCTTTGTCTACGGCGAGGAAGGACAGTGCGAGGGCTGCATCGCCCGCGGCGTCCCCGAAAAGACAGCAAACGAGATCTTTGACGAGATGAGCTCCTTTGCGTCCTATGCTTTCAATAAATCTCACGCCGCCGCATACGCCACTATCTCCTACCAGACGGCGTATCTCAAATGCCACTATTATAAAGAATACATGGCGGCGCTGATGTCCATCGCCCTGATGGAAAGCACCGACAAGCTTCAGGCCTACATCGACGATTGCAGGCGCAGCGGTATGAAGATACTCCCGATAGATGTGAACCACAGCGAGCGTGACTTTACCGCAGAACCCGAGGGCATAAGGTTCTCGCTGCTGGCCGTCAAGGGGCTCGGCGAGAACGCTGTCCGCGCTGTCTGCGAGGAAAGAGCAAAAGGCGGAAGGTTCACGTCGCTTTCGGGCTTCTGCCGTCGGCTGAACTGCCGCGAGCTCACAGCCAAGGCAGTTGAGATGCTGATAAAAAGCGGCGCCCTCGACAGCCTCGGCCTCAACAGGCACGAGATGCTGGAATCCTACGAGCTGTTCGTTTCGTCAACAGCCTCCGAGCGCAGCACAAACGTTGAAGGCCAGCTGGACTTCTTCTCCATTGGCGCCTCTCAGCCCGAGCAGGAGGAGATCAGGCACTTCGACGAGTATCCCGAGGAGATCAGGCTGGAATATGAAAAAGAGGCGCTCGGCTTCTACCTCTCGGGGCACCCGCTCGACAGGTTCCTGCCCTTTGCCGCAGCAGCAAGAGCCAGTACCGCCGCCCATCTCACCGACGAGAACTCCGGGCTGCGCGACGGCGCAGAGGTCTCGCTGCTGGCTTCCGTTACGGGTATCCGCCAGCTGAAGACCAAGAAAGGCCAGCAGATGTGCTTTGCACAGACCGCCGACCGCACAGGCGACTGCGAGGTCATATTTTTCCCGAATGTTTTTGAAAATAATGCTCATCTTATTAAAGAGGGGCAGGCATTGTATATTAAGGGCAAGCTCTCGCTGAAAGAGGACGAGGATCCGAAGCTTATTGCAGACACCGCCGAAGCCGCCGAGCTTTTTGTAAGCCGCTGCCTTGGCGCAAAGCTTTGCATCAGGCTCAGCTCCGAGGACAAGCAGGGGCTTGCAAGGGTGAAGGAACTGCTCTTGCCCCACAGCTGCAGCGGGACGGATATACTGTTCTACTTCACCGACAAAAAGACCACCGCCGCGATGCGTTCGCTGAAAAACGCAGAGCTTACGGCAGGGCTGCTCGGTTCTCTCCAGCAGGCTGTGGGAGCTGAAAATGTTATGTTCAGGCGCTGACCTGTCATATAGATTGGAGATGTTTTATGTCGATCGAGTATTCACTTAAAGAGCTCGGCAGGGGATTGACTCTCTGCGAGATCACGGACAAGAAGTTCAAATCCTTCTCCGTTTCCCTGAAGCTGATGCTGCCCTTTGAGCTTGAGAAGGCGCCGCTTTACTCGCTGGCGCTGGACGTTCTGGCCTCCTGCTCGGAGAAATATCCGGAGAGGGACGACCTGACCAAGGTGCTGACAGGCCTTTACAGCGCAAGCATCAGCTCAAATTCGGGCATGATAGGCAATTACTATACGGGCACTCTCTCGCTTGGCTGTATCTGCGACAGCTACACCATCGGCAAGGAGCGCGTCTCTGACAAGGCCGTTGACATACTGCTTGGCAATCTCTTTGAGCCAAGGCTCGAAGGCGGCCTGATGTCCGCAAAATACCTCGAGCAGTGCAGGGCGGATATGCTTGATGATATTGATTCGTCCATCAACAACAAGATGCGCTACGCCTCAATGAGATCGAAGAAGTTCGTCTTTCTCGGCGAGCCTGCGGAGTTCTGCCAGCTTGACCAGCGCGACACCGTTGCGAGCTGCACTCCCGAGGACATCACCCGCGCATACCACGAGATGCTTGACCGCTCAAAGATCCTGCTGACCATCGTCGGCGGCGGTGTTGACGAGGAAACAAAGGAGCGCATAACCTCGAAGCTCCTCTCCATTCAAAGACACCCCATCGAGATAGATACCTTCAAGGCTCCCTCGCCCATCAAGGCCGAGGTCTGCCGAGTTGAGGAAGAAGCGCAGCTCAAGCAGTGCAAGCTGATAATGGCATACAAGACCGATAATTATGTGGAATATGCCACTAAGCTGATGGCGACCATGCTGGGCGGCACGCCGTTCTCAAAGCTTTTCCTTAATGTCAGGGAGAAGCGCTCGCTGTGCTATTATTGCAGCGCCGTGCTCACCGACAACCGAAACACGATGATTATCAATTCGGGACTTGACGAGGACAAGCTTGACGAAGCCATGGAGCAGATAAATGCCCAGCTGAAAGCCCTTGCCGAGGGCGACTTCA
>CAMNBY010000179.1 GCA_946533615.1 uncultured Clostridia bacterium | reverse complement strand
ACTGCGGTCGGCGATTTAGGGGCGCTGCCCCTAAAAACCCTGCCAAGGGCTAAGGCCGCCCTTGGAACCGGCCAATTTGACTACGGCGATATGGGGGCAAAGCCTTGTGAGGGCGCTTTCCTCTTCCTCTATCCTGCTGATCCCCACCGTATCGCGAGGGATATCTTTCACATCACACCGTTGTGAGGCGGCTTGCCGCCGTTCCCGCGACTTGCGTGGTACACGCCGTGTACTATTTGCCGACACAGAATTTGGAGAAGACTTCGGAGACTACGGCTTCGCCGACCTTTTCGCCTGTCAGCTCCATAAGCTCTTCCAAAGCGTAGTCAAGCATCACCGTCACGGCATCAAGTGTCTCGCCCGCTTCAAGAGCCGCAGCAGCCGCCGCTAAACGTCCCTCGGCCTTGACGATGCAGTCCTTCTGACGCTCGTTGGCAAAGATCGTGCCGTCCTCGTCGATGCCCGTTCCCGCGAACAGCTCCCTGACGGCAGCGCCGAGCTCCTCGCGACCCTCGCCCTGCCGCGCCGAGAGCTCGATGACCCTGCACCCGAGACCGCCCAGCAGCGAGCGGTCAAACCGGTCGCCGAGATCGTTCTTGTTAAGCACAACGATGACCTTCGCGCCGAGCTCGGCGATGTAGTCGATAAGCTCCCTGTCCTCGGCGTCGGCGGCCTCCGATGTGTCGAATACGGCAATAATGAGAGCGCAGTCGCTCAGCCGCTTTCTGGCAATGGAAACTCCCATGCTCTCGACCCTGTCATCGGTGGTGCGGATACCTGCGGTGTCGGAGAGCCGAAGCTCAAAGCCGCCGAGCTGCACTCCCTCCTCGATGACGTCGCGGGTGGTGCCTGCAAGGTCGGTGACTATCGAGCGCTCGTAGCCGAGCAGCGTGTTCATCAGCGTGGATTTTCCGACGTTCGGCTTGCCCGCGATGACCGTGTCGATGCCGCGGCGCAGCAGCATACCCGTGTCGTAGCTGTCGATCAGCTTCTTCAGCCGACCGCGAGCCGACGAGATAGTTCCCGAGAGCGCCGACCGCTCAACGGCGGGGAGATCCTCCTCGGGATAATCCACCCACGCCGCCAGCTCTCCGAGAGCCGTGACAAGCTGCCGCTTGATGTCGTCGGCCTCGGCAAAGAGCCTGCCCTCCTTGGTGAGCCTTGCCGCCCTGAGCGAGTCCTCGCCGCGGGCGCTTATCATGTCCATTATGCCCTCGGCCTGAGTCAGCGAGAGCTTGCCGTTAAGGAAGGCTCGCTTGGTGAACTCGCCTCTGTCGGCCTGCTCGCAGCCCACAGCCAGGCAGGCTCGCAGCACGCGCTTTGCGATGTACACGCCGCCGTGGCAGGAGAGCTCGGCGGTGTCCTCGCCCGTGAACGAGTGCGGCGCACTGAACACCGTCAGCACCGCATCGTCAATGGCCTCGCCGTTCTCGGGGTCGATGACCTTGCCGTAGGCGCAGGTGTAGCCCTTCATCTCGGCGACCTTCGGGAACGACAAAAAAGGAGAAAAGACCCGCGATGCAGCATCGACGGCTCCTTCTCCGCTTATTCTTATCACAGCAAGTCCGCCCTGCGCAAGCGGCGTACACACAGCGCATACGGTAGACATATACAGTCACTTCCTTTTTTTAATTCACCCACCAATGTTTCAATCGAGCGCTTGGCGGCAGTCTCAGCGCCGCCCTCTAAGGGCGGTGGGTTCCTTTGTGAATGAGGCTGCGGTGCAGCCGTCAGGCAGGCTTTTTAATTCCCCCACTATTTTCGATCTTGCGCTTAGCGGCAGTCTCAGCGCCGCTCCTCCGCCGCAAGCACAATAAATCCGCGCTGGTAGGGCTTCACAAATTCGGAGTGTTTGTCGGCTTCGGCGAATATCGCGGCTTCGAGCTCGCGGCACCTTTCGGCGATCACGGCTATCGGGCGGCCCGAGACCTCGGGACATTCGGGCGATAAAGCGATCACCCGCCTGTCCCCGAGGAGCATCACCCTGAAGGGAAAGATGCGGCAGTCAAAGGGCTTTTTGTCGCCCAGTATGCAGCCGTGCCTGCGGTCAAGCATCGGGCAGAGGTAAAGATCGCCCTCGGGCTCGCGCTGCATTTTCAAAAGGAAGCAGCCCTCGCGGCTCAGGAACTCCTGCTTAGGGCGCAGAGACAGTATCTCTGCTTTCAGCCCGGGGGTTATCAGCGGAGTGTCCCAGAGGCTGTAGCTCTCGAAGGCGCAGCACTGCCTGCACCGGGCGCAGTCCTCTTTCGAGAGCAGCTCTTCCGGCATTACTCGCTGTCCTTTCTCTGCTCGGCTGCCAGCCTGCGCTTTCTGGCCTTGTCCTCGTACATCTGCTCGTCGGCGGACTTTATCAGCCCCTCGAAGCTGCCCAGCTCGCTGATATCTGACGAGCGGTAAACGCCGATGCTGGCGGAAATATTATACGGCTTGCCCGAGCTGCGGTTTATCGAGCGCAGCCTTGCTTCGATCTCAAGCTTGATGTCCTCGACGGGCATGGAAGACGACAGAAATGCCACCATCTCGTCGCCGCCCATCCTGATGCAGACTGCGTTCTCGGGGCAGGCGCTTTTCAGGGCTGTGGCAGTGGACTTGATGGCGAAGTCGCCCTCGTTATGTCCGAAGTTATCGTTGATATATTTAAGTCTGTCAAGATCCATCATGACAACGGTTATGGGCTTGCTCTGGCGGTCAAGCTTGTCGATCAGCCTGTTGTAGCTGCGAGTGCAGCCGCCGCGAGTGAACAGACCCGTCAGCTGGTCATACTGCGAGAGCATACGCACCTGTTCGGTGATGTGCTTCTGATAGCGCATCGTTCTGTAGGCGCCCAGCGAGTTGTTCAGGGCGTTGACGATCTGCGGTATCTTCTCGTAATTCTGTATGTCGTAGCTCTGGAAATTGAACACCACATAGCCCATTGAGATATCAAGGAAATTCAGGGCGGTGAAGATTATCGGGTAGCCCGTGAGCAGCGCGACCTCGAGCCCCGGGAAGAGACCCTTTGCCGGGAAGTCGTGAGGGGCGAACGGCGGCGGCGCGTCGGAGTCGAAGAACACGCAGAGCGTATCTCCGAAGCCGCGCTCGTAGCTGCGGTCAAAGGGATCGACGGTGTCGTCCGTCCAGTCCTTTTTGAGCATACAGCGCATATTGTAGATTATATTCGAGGACAGCTCGTTGGCTGCGGATTTCAGGTTGTCGCTGGAGAGTATGCGGACGCCGATCTCGTTGAAGGACTTTTCCTCCTCCTTATATCTGTAAAAACGCGAGTGGAGGTCGCTCAGGTGCTTGGCGACGTTGATTATCGTTCCGCCCGAGCAGCCGCAGCTCTCGTTTATTATAATTCTCGGGGCTATCAGGAAATTCGCGCCGGTCGGGAACTCCTCGTCAGGCAGGGCCAGCAGGTCGGCTATCTTCTTGGCGATGTCGCCGTAGCAGCAGAGGCAGCTGGTTATCCTCGGGGAGGAGAAGTTTATATCGAGTATCCCGTCAAAACCGGTGACGACGACCTCGTCTGGCACCTTGACGCCCGAATTCGAGAGCGTGTTGCAGACCGTGACGGCCATCGAGTCGTTGGCGCAGATTATAGCCTTCGGCAGATGATCCCTCTCCAGCAGGCGCTCGCAGGCAGCGGCAGTCGGCACGCTCCAGAAATCGCCGTAGCTGACCATAGTCTCCCTGTCGAAGGGGATATTTTTTTCCTCGAGGACGCGCTTGAAAACGTTGAGCCTCGCCTCGCTGAAATCGTTGCCCTGTATGCCGGCCATGAAATGCAGGTCGGTGATGCCGTGATACTCGACCACATGGCGCACCACGGTCTCGAAGCCGCTCTCGTAGTCAAAGCCGATGTTCACCGCGTCGCTCCTGCTGCCGCCGATCATTATTACGGGCTTGTCGAAGATCTCTGCTTTTTCGATCAGCTTATCTACTATTTTCTTGTTCTTTATCATCTCGTCCACGATAATGAGCACGTCCACCGTTCTGAAATCCAGCAGATCAAAGACGGTGATCTCGCCGCGTTCGCTGGCTGTATCCCAGAACAGGTCGGAAGTAGTGTGGAACACAAAGAGCCTGTAGCCTATATCGGCAAGGGTCTTGTTGAGTTCTATGGTGATCTCGTGTGCGGAATCGTCGTGTATCCTTGAGATACAGAGCCCCGCTATCTTATATTTTCCGATCATTATTTCAGCCCCTTTTTGTCAGGTAGAAACACTTATCCAATATACAGTAATTATACCACAGCTGCGGCTTTAAGTCAAGAGCGGGCTTTCGGCTGTCAGAGGCCTGCTCTTCAAAAAATATTCGGCCGAAGCAGATGACTTGTTGCCTGCTTCGGCCGAAGAGCCGTTATTCGCTTTTTTCTGTTTCGGCGGGAACAGCCTCGGCCTCGAACCAGAAGGTCGAGCCCTTGCCCTCTTCGGATTTCACACCGAAGCTCCAGCCGTGCTTTTTCAGTATCTCCTTGCAGATCGGCAGGCCGAGGCCCGTGCCGACGACATCGCGCTTGACCTTTTCTCCGCGGTAATAGCGGTCGAAGACCTTCGGCAGCAGCTCCTTGGAGATACCGCAGCCGTTGTCGATGACCTCGATGCGGACGCGGTCGTCCTTGTTGATCTGCTTTATCCTGATGCGCTTGTTCTCGCCGCTGTAGTTGATGGCGTTGTTGATGAAGTTGTACAGCACCTGGTCGATCTTGTCGGCGTCGCCGTGTATCAGCCTGTCCTCGTCGGGGACGAAGCTGATGTCGTAGCCCTGCTCCTCGATGAGCAGCGTATAGCGTGTCAGGACGTCGTGTATCTTTTCATGGACGGAGAAGTCGGTGTAGTTCAGCTCCATATTCCCGCTCTCGAGCTTCGAGAGCTCAAGGATATTGTTAACAAGGTTCGAGAGCCTGTCGGCTTCGTCGATTATGATGTTCAGGTGCTCGTTGCGCTTCTCGGGATTGTCGCCCGAGAGGTCGCGTATCATTTCAGCGTAGGCCTTGACCATAGTCAGCGGAGTGCGCAGGTCGTGAGAGATATTGGCTATCAGGTCTGTCCTCAGCTTCGAGACCTTTTCGATCTCTACCTTTGCCTTGTCCAGCACCTCCGAAAGCTCCTCGATCTCCTTGTAGCCCTTGGCGTCGAACTCCACGTTGAAGTCGCCTGCGGCAAAGTCCTTGGCGGTCTCGGTCATATCCACGATAGGCTGTGACAGGCGCTTGGAGATGAACATTGTGATTATGAACGCCAGCTCAAAAAGTATCACCGTGATAAATATAAGGTGCTGGCGGATGATCGACACCGTCGAGTCTATCGGGTCAACGGCGGTCTCGACAAAGATGTAATACGGCTCGTCGCTCTCCGCGGTGTCAAAGCTCATGCAGAAGAAGATCTCCTCGCTGCCGTAGTCCTCGTTTTTCTTGGTCTTTGTCAGCTCTCCACTGCTGCTGTCGGCAAGCTCCGAGCGCAGGGCGTAGATATACTTCCCGTGATCGACGTAAAGGTCGTGGAACAGGAAGGAAAAGCTTCCAAGATTGTTCTCGCCGATCAGCACGTTGCCCGCGTTGTCGGTTATCACGATGCACATACTGTTGTCAAAGGCTGTGCGCTTCAGCAGGTTCTTCAGATCCGCGGAGTCGTACCTGCGGGTTATGTTCCTTGCCGCATTGGAAACCGAGCGGATCTTCGCCGAGCGGTAATAGCTGGCGAGGAAGAAATACTGGAACACCCACAGCAGCAGCAGTATCAGTATCGTGAATATCATGAAATACAGCCACACATAGGAGCGCAGAGAGCGCTTCGAGCTGCGCTTCTTCTCGGCCTTATCTGATCTTTTCAAACTTGTACCCCATTCCTCTCAGCGTAACGATCAGGTTCCTGTAGGGGCCAAGGCTGTTGCGGAGCATCTTGATGTGAGTGTCTACGGTGCGGTCGTCGCCGTAGAAGTCGAAGCCCCAGACCTCCTCGAGAAGCTTCTCGCGGGAGAGCGCGATGTTCATGTTCTTCACAAGATAGAACAGCAGGTCATATTCCTTCGGGGTCATGGTCGCCTTGACGCCGTCGATCGTTACCTCGCGGGCGGTGAAGTTTATGCACAGCCCCTTATAGGTGATAACGTCCTCGGTGACCTGAGAGGCCTTGACGCGGTTCATTACCGCCTTTACCCTTGCCATCAGCTCCTTGGGCGAGAAGGGCTTTACAACATAGTCATCCACGCCCAGCTCGAAGCCGAAAAGCTTGTCGTACTCCTCGCCTCTTGCCGAAAGCATGATGACCGGTATCTGCTTGATCTTCCTGATCTCCTTGCAGGCAGAATAGCCGTCCAGCTTCGGCATCATGATATCCATTATGATAATATCGAAGTCCTGCTCGCGGACCTTTGCAACGGCGTCCATGCCGTCCTCGGCCTGAGTGACCTCGAAGCCGTTAAACTCGGCGTATTCCTTGATGAGCTCCCTTATCCTGATCTCATCGTCAACAACTAACATTTTAGGCATAGCGCTACCTCCTGTATGATAACATGATAATACACCAATGTGTATACCGCGTGACAATGCGGTGTCCGATGTATTTATTATAGCACAAAAAGTGCGGTTTTTGCAATAGGTTTTTTTCGGGCGTTGAAATAAGCTCCGGGGCGTGCTATACTGTAATGAGAGAAAAAAGGCGGGGAAAAGAAACGCTCCTGTCAGTTTTTCCGCACGGCCGGGCACTTTATATACAGAGACTGTTTTAAGGGCGGTGAGCGCAGTGACCGATGAAAAGATATTACAGAAGCTGAAACGGAGCGAGGGCGAGGGCTTTGCGCTGCTTGTAAAGAAATACGCGCCGTATGTAAGGACGGTAGTGCGGTCGAGGCTGGGGCAGCTTGGCGACAGCGGCCTGACGGAAGAAGCCGTAAACTCCGTGTTCTTCGAGATACTTAAAGCGCTGCGGAGCCGAAGCTGCGATGTCCGCTCGCTGAAGGCGCTGATCTCGGTCATCGCGGTGAGACAGAGCTCGGCCATGTTCTCCGAGCAGGCGAAGAGCCTTGGGACGGTGCCGCTTGACGAGCAGTTCTTCGAGCCGATGTACGAGGCCGCCTACGACCGCGCGGAGCTTGTCCAGTCGCTCAAAAGTCTGGGGGAGCCCGACTGCGAGATATTTATAAGAAAATACTTCCTTGGGCAGCGAAGCGCCGAGATCGGCGAAGCCCTCGGAATGAAGACGAACACGGTTGACCAGAGGATCTCCCGAGGGCTCAAGCGCCTGCGGGACATGATGGAGGGCTGAGCTATGGAGAGGTTTTTGAAAGACTTTTTTGCCACCGCCGACGAGGAGGAGCTCGCGGAGTTCGAGGCCGAGCTTGAGAGCATAATAAAGAGCTGCCCCGACGGCGACGAAGCCATCATCGACAGCGTGAACGAGCAGGCCGCCGCCGAGGGCGAACCCATCAAGGCCTCTGCGCCTTTGAAGAAGAAGACCGTGCTGCCTGCGGTGATAGCAGCGGTGCTCACCGTTGCGCTTTTTGTCGGGATATTCAGCAGGCTGAGCCCGCCGCAGAAATCACAGCCCGCAGCGCCTGCCACCTCGCAGACAGCCGACGCCCCCGAAAGCTCCGAGAGCAGCAGCTTTGACGAGGCGGAGTATCAGCGGGAGATGAACGCCGTAAAGGTACACGATTTCTTCGATGCCTGCTGTCAGGCGGTGCTGAACGGGCAGCTCGACTTCAAGGAGCTTCCCCTGCGCGGCTTCAGTGCCGATCTTGACAACCCGAACCACAGCGGCACCAAGCGCCTGAACGAGCTTCGCACAAAGCTGGAACACTGCTATTCCAAGGAAGTCACCGTAGACGGAGAGACCTTCAGCGTTGATTCTGTCAGACCCCAGCTGCCCGACAGCGGCGAGCTGTATGTTTACATCACGCCGGACTTCATCGTAGCCGTGACACAGTGGCGGGAAGATGAGGGCGAACTCCAAGGCACTATCTGCGCCGATGCTTATGGCGTCAAGCTCGAAACAAAAGGCTTCGGCGAGGTCCGCTTTCCCGATGTGAAGCCATCTAACTCGGCAAGCGCGATGTGCTACGAGCAGGACGCCGTTCCGATAGAAAACAGCAGCAGCCCCGCAGCCGAGATACTGAAAAGCACGATCCCCGAGACGGGCGGCATCTATGTTTTTGATGACCCCAAGAGGGTTTACGACCCCATCGGCGAAAGCAGGCTGTCGCTGATGATCGGCGGCTTCAAGAAATACACCTCGACCCCGATCATCGAGTTCTATCTGATCGCCGAGACCGCCGACGGCCTGCCGATCATTCCCACCGATCATATCAACTGGCTGGAGGACAAGATCAACGTAAAGCTATTCCTTAACAACAAGGGCAACGCCAGTGTCGAGAGCGACTCTCTCTGCCGCTGGAATCCGATCGGGAGCGACCCCACTGTATTGGTGTACGCGCTGTCGTTCCCGCTGCCAGAGGGCATGAGCTTCGAGGACATCAGAAATGACCTGTTCAGCCTGACGATCGGGAACTTCACGGACGGCGACAGCGTATACTACTACTCGGACATGACCCTCAGCCTTGTGATGGACTCCGAAGAGAGCCCCGAGCCTTGCAGCTGCAAGCTTTCGCGGATAATGGGCGACGGCACCGTGCTTGAAAGCATTGACCTTAAAGACCCCGAGCTGAGCGAGGAGCTTGCTGTGTGGCTTGAAGACATTGTCAACCGTCCCGCAGGCGTATGCTACGACCTGCATCCGAAACCGTATTCCGATATGGATCCCGACACGGAATACCTGACCGCGGACTTCGGCGACGGCCTCCGCATCATTGCTTCGGCGGAAATTGATGAAGCAGAGGACATGAACATCACAAATCAGGTGATCGTGAACGCGGGAGCTACGATCTACATTGCAGACCACGAGAGCGGGCAGGACAAGGAAATGGCCGACGTGCTTAACAAATGCTTTGAAAAGAACGAATAAACAGAAAAAACGGTATCTCGCCCGAGATACCGTTTTTTGTTCTTATCAGTAGTTGAAGAGCCCCGAGAAGCCCGTGGTCTTGAAGATCTCGCGAATGGAGTCGTTGGCGTTGTAGACGTTCACGGTGCCGTTCGAGGGGAGCTCCTTGTACATTATCATCAGCACGCGGAGGCCTGCCGAGGAGATGTAATCGAGCTTGCGCATATTGATGTTGATGCGCCTGATGCCGCCCTCTCTTACTGCCGAACGGTAGAGCTTGAGCAGGTCGGGAGCAGTCACGGTGTCGAGCCTGCCCGTCAGGTTGACCGTGAGCAGGGTGCTGCGGCGGGTAAGCTCGGCGGAGAAGTCCTTGCCGTTGGTGTTGAAGCTCTCGGCGCCGCCCTTGGGGGTCATCACCCAGAAGCTTATGTCCTTGTAAACGTCTCTTGCGGCCTCGCGCCTGTCCTCGGGGAGGCTCAGCACCGCGTCCTCGCCAAGATAGTCGTACATCGGCACGAGCTGCACGTCGAAGCCGAAGCCGTCGAGAGCGCTCTTTATGCTGTCGCGGGAGCCCTTGCAGAGCGAGTTTGCGGCGAACTTTACGTCCGAGAGCTCGCCCTCGGAGAGCTGCATATACTCTCTCGGGTCGGAGATCATGTTCGAGAGATAGGCCGAACAGATGCGGCGGCTCCAGCGCTCAACCTCAAAGTCGGTGCAGACCCAGACGCCTCCGTGCTCGCAGAGCAGCCTGCGGATATTGGCGCAAACCTCCTTGACCTCGTCCTCTGTAAGATAGGGGAACAGCCCCTCGGTAGAGATGAACAGCTCGCCGTCGGCGGCAGCTGCGGCTTTTTCGAGCGTGTCGTAATTCGTAGCATCGACCTCGGCAAAGGAGACGTTCTCCTTGCCCGCCTCGAGGCAGCCCTCGGCGGCATATCTGAGGGAGGCCATAACTGCGGGCAGGTCGGCGCCGATGTATTTCTGTCCCTTTCTTGCGAACAGCAGCGAGCGGGGAACAAGGCCGCAGGCCAGATCGAAGAAGCTGCCCTCGCCCTCCTTGAAGAAATAGTCGTTGGTGGCCTTGTATCTTGCCTCGAACATCGAGAGGATCGCGACCGCGAGCTTTTTGAACATTGCCTGCTTCTGCGGCGAGAGCTTGTCGAGCCCCGGGGCCTCGGGCATTGTGCATTTCAGCTTTGAATTGAGCTTGACGGCGTCCTCGTCCTTGACCTGCTCGAGAACACAGAGGCTTGCCCGCGCCGTCAGAAATACAGGGTTTACCTCCTGCATCAGTTCCATTCTGCTGTTAGATACCATTATATATCCGTCCTTTCAGATCAAAGTAGGTTTACATTAACATTATACAATACCGCAGGCGGGTTGTCAAGGAAACTTGTTCAAAATGAATGATATGCCGCCTTGGCTATTTTGACACGGGCGCAAAAAAAGCTTGAAATACAAGCCGTGTTATGGTATAATTACAGCAAGACAAAAACGGGAAGGAGGCAGACCCATGAAGAACAGGCTGCTGTTCAGGCCGAGCATCAAAAATATTGTGACCATCGTTGTTTTCTCGGCTCTCAATATCGGGATGTTCTATGTTTCCAACGTCCTGAAGCTCCCCTTCTGGCTGGACACCATCGGGACGATGGCCTCGGCTGTGTCGCTGGGGCCGGTCGCGGGAATGCTGACAGCTGCGGGCTCTTCGGTAACAGTAAGCCTGATCTACGGGAACTCGCTGATCTATTACACAGTGGCGGCGGCGGTGGCAGTCGTCATCGGGCTGCTGGTAAGAGCCGATCAGCACTATGACAAGCTTTATCTTGTCTCGTCGGCGCTGCTGTCGGGGCTGATCTCCACGCTTATCTGCATTCCGCTGAACCTGATGATAAACGACGGCAGCACGGGCAACCGCTGGGGCGACGCCCTGAAAGCGATGCTCGAACGGAACGTCAGCGCAAGAAGCTTCAACACCTTCACCGCCGAGGCCTTCATCGACCTCCCCGACAGGACGCTTTCGCTGTTCATGGCGCTGCTGATACTGAAGGCTTTGGATCATCTGCAAAAGGGCAAAAACGCCGCAAAGACCGCAGCAGCAGCTCTTGCCGTTATCCTTGGGCTCTCGACGACGGCGGCGCTCCCACCCCTCAAGGCCGAGGCGGACGATTTTTCCTCCGACTACGAGACCGTGACCTACTCGAGCAGGGACGGCATTTTCAACTCGGCCGTGAACGCCGTGACCCAGACGCCCGACGGCTTTATCTGGGTGGGCACCTACTCGGGGCTGTATATGTACGACGGCGTAAGATTTGAAGAAGCCGACCTCCACGAGGACATCAAGACCGTCAAGGCGCTGATGGTGGACTCGAAGGGCAGGCTCTGGATAGGCACAAACGAAAGCGGCGTCGCCTGCTTTGACTTCACGGACAGGAGCCTGATGATATACAGCACGAAAAACGGCCTGGACTCCGACTCGGTGAGAGCTGTCTGCGAGGACACGTCGGGGAACATCTACGTCGGCACCGCCCTCTCGCTCTCGAAGATCACCCCCCAGGGAAAGGTCAAGACCTATTACGAATGGCGCAACATTATCCACACCCAGTCCCTGACTGCCCTTGACAGCGGAGGGATACTGGGCGTCACAAACGGCGGAACGCTCTTTCTTGCAAAGGACGATATGCTGCTTGACGAAGAGGTCAGCGGCACCGACGGCATCGACTTCCGCGTGGCCGACAGGGCAGGCGACATGATCTATGTCGGGACCTCCACCGCCGTGGTGGACAAGTTCTCCGTCAAGAACGAGAAGATAACAAGGGCAGGCAGGATAGATCTTGCTTCCTCGGAATACTGCAACAAGCTTAAATATGACCCGAAGGGCAACAGGATGTTCTACTGCTGCGAGAACGGCCTCGGCTATATCGAATGTGACACCGACCGCACCTTCGACCTCACCACCGAAGAATACAACGGCGACATCAGCGACGTCTGCATCGACGACCAGAACAACCTGTGGTTCTCGTCCAGCAAGCAGGGGCTGATGAAGTTCTCGAAGACCCCCTTCGTAAGCCTGTTCAACAAGGTCAGGCTGCCCGCGAGGGTCGTAAACGCCACGATGAAAGACGGGGATATGCTCTATGTCGGCACAGACACGGGGCTTTACCTGATAGACATGAAGAACGAATATCTTGTTGGTACCGAAGCCACCGACCTGCTGGGCGGCGACCGCATCAGGCACCTATACAAGGATTCAAAGGGAAATATCTGGGTGGCGACCTACGGCAAGCACGGCCTTGTCAGGATAGCTCCCAACGGGATCTGCGACTGCATCAGCGACGAGAACGAAGCCCTGAGCAGCATGAAGTTCCGCTCCGTCACCGAGCTTTCCGACGGGCGGATACTTGTGGCGACGAACATGGGCCTTACGTTCCTGCGCGACGGCAAGCCCGAGCTCTCCCTCTCCGATGCCGACGGGCTGAACAACCACTACATACTCTCGATGCTTGAGAGAGAGGACGGGACGATCCTTGCGGCCTCTGACGGCGACGGCATCTACATTATCAAAAACAACAAGGTCGCGGGACACATCGGCACCGAGGAGGGTCTTGACGCCGCGGTGATACTCAGGATAGTGAAATGCACGGGCGGCTGTCTCTACGTCACGAGCAACGCCCTTTACTACGACAACGGCAGCGAGATCCGAAAGCTGCACAACTTCCCCTACTCAAACAACTATGACATTCTGATCTCCGACAGCGGCAGCTGCTACATCACCTCGAGCGCGGGGCTTTTCATCGTTCCCGAGGACAAGCTGCTTGAGGACGGCGAATACTCCTGCACCCTGCTGAACGACAGCTGGGGTCTTAAAACAGCTTTCACCGCAAACTCCTGGAACGTCCTCGAGGACGGCAGCCTGTACCTTTGCTGCACCGACGGCGTAAGAGTGATCGACTCCGAGAACTACGGCACGCTGGTGTCCAATTATCAGCTGCACCTGAAATATGCCGAGGCTGACGGAAAGCTCGCATCGTTTGAGAACGGCAAGTGGGTGATCCCCTCGGAGACCCGAAGGGTGCTGCTGCACATCGCGGTGAACAACTTCTCGATGACGAACCCGAGGGTGCATTACTACCTCGAGGGCTCGGAGGACGACGGCATCACCTGCTATCAGAACGAGATAACGCCGCTCTCCTTCACAAACCTCCCCTACGGCGAGTACGACCTGCACATCTGCGTGCTGGACGACCTTACGGGAAAGGTGCTCAAAGAAGAGATAATCCCCATCGAGAAAGAAGCCGTAATGTACGAGTTCTGGTACTTCAAGCTTTACCTGATCGCGGTGATCGTTGCGGTGTTCCTGTACCTTATGTGGGTGTTCGTCACCTTCAACAGACGCGCAATGAGGATAAGGCGCCTCCAGCGCGAGATCTCGACAGACCCGATGACAGGGCTGCTGAACAAGGCGGGCTCGATCAACGCCCTTGAAAAAGCCTGCGCCGAAGAAAGCGGAGTGCTGATGATGATCGACCTTGACAGCTTCAAGCTGGTCAACGACATCTATGGTCACGGAATGGGCGATCGGGTGCTGATACGCTTTGCAGAGCTGATAACCTCGGCCCTTGGAGAAGAGAACATTCGCGGACGAATGGGCGGCGACGAGTTCGTGGGCTTTATGAAGGACGGCAGCGAAGAGGAGATCGAGCGCGTCACCAGACAGATGAACCGCGAGCTGATGGCCTCCGCGAAGGAGTACATGGGCGAGGACATGAACATTCCCCTCGGCACGTCCATCGGCGCCGTCAAGGTCCCTGCCGACGGCAAGGATTTCCACGAGCTGTTCAAGCTTGCCGACAAGGCGCTCTACGCCGTAAAGCAGAACGGCAAGCACGGCTGCTCCTTCTACAAGAAGGGCTCTCACACCGACACCGCCGATGATTCCGACACCGCCGACCTGTCGCAGGTCATCAAGATAATCAGCGAAAGAAACGAAGGCAAGGGCGCCTACAGCGTAAGCTTCGACAAGCTTCAGGTGATCTACAAGTATCTCTGCCGCAACTCGCTGGTGAGCCCCTCGGCGGCGGCCATCGTCCGCTTCCGTCTTATCCCAGAGGGCGGGATCACGGACGAGCTGCTCGACAGCTTCGAGGATCATCTTATCACCGGCCTCAAAAAGAACGATGTAGTCAGCAAGCATTCGGGCTGCTTCTTCGTGCTGCTCAACGGCCTCTCGAGCGACGACGCAGGAAAGGTTGCCCAGCGCATCGCCGACAGCTGGAGCTCCCCGATCGCTGAGGGCGTAAGGGTAAGCTTCGAGTTCGAGAGCATTGGCTGAGATACCGGCGGCAGACAACGTGAACGATCTCATTGCAATTAAAGGAGAGCTTTTATGAAAGTAGGTAAACTTCTTTACTATCGGATAAACTTAAAAAGCAGCTTTGAGTTTCCTGTAAAGATCATCTCAGCAATACTGTCTGTTTTAGCCGCCTGCTTTTTATGCAAGCTCTTCGACCTTGGACTGATCGGTATTATCGCAGTCGGTGCAGCTGCTTTTGCAGCTCAGTTTTATTTGAAGCTCTATCGCAGCGCATTTGATTTGCCGCTGTCTGTCGATGTAGCCGCGTTAGCAGCAATTGTTTATTTTTCAATAAAGTTTTCAGGCTTTATCAAAGAATCAGATCTCAAAAGGATCCTTGGTGCTATTTCCTTTGCGGTCGTTTCTCTTGCAGCACTGCTATATATCATATTGCTCTTTTCAAAGCTTGCTGTTGACAAGTTTATTCCAAAGCGGATCCCAAAAGCCTTGCTGGCTGTTTTTCCGTTGTTTTTCACAACTCTGATATACATACCGTCAGAAACTTATTTCAACAATCATATAGATTTCTTGTTTTTATACACAAGCCTTATCCCTTTGCTTTTGCTCTATACCCTTATATATACGGCAGCCGCGGTTTTTTTACTTTGCATATTAAAAGAGAAGCTATATGATTTTGCAGTTCGCCTCAGCGTTGGGCTGACACTCGGAGTTTATTGCCAGTATATTTTCATGAACGGTGCTCTGCCGTCTGCAATAGGCGATCCTGTCGAATGGGACACGATGCACAAAAGCATGGTGATAAATGCCGTCATTTGGATACTTATCCTGCTTTTACCCTTTGCTTTCGGGTTTATCACTTCAAAGGTCAAAGCACTAAAAAACAGCCAGATAAAAAACGCTCACCTTGGCGCAGCTGCTTTTATCGGAACGATCCAACTGGTCTCGCTTATCGCTATGATATTTACCACAAAGGCAAGCTTTACCCGTATCGACCGATATATGCTTTCCAACGAAGAGCAATTCACGGTCTCTGCCAACAAAAACATTATCACGATACTCATAGATATGGCAGACCGCAATTTTTTTGACGCTGCCCAAAAAGAGCATCCCGAAAAATTTGAATGCCTGAATGATTTCACATATTACAACAATGCCTGCATGATGTATGATTCGACTGTTTTTTCTATTCCTCAGATGCTTTCCGGAACGACCGAACTTCCGGGGGATGATTATCAAACATGGGCAGAGAACGCCTGGACAGACGAACCCTGTACGGAATTCTATTCGCGTCTGCACGAGAACAATTACAAAGTAAACACCTTTGGCGATTTCTCCTACGACTATGCCCCTCTGCAAGGGAAAATAGACAATTGCCATTATGTATCTAAAGACGAGATCAGTGTCGATCACACATCCATATCACAGTATTTCAGGACCCTGTCCGCATTCAGGTATCTGCCGCTTTGCCTTAAAAGCAAATTTATGCCCGCTGTATATTCCAACAGTAATTTTATTCATTTTAAAAACAACTGTATATTTGATAATCAGGAATTCATTGATTCGCTCGATCTCAAAGCTGACAGCGAAAACAACTATTTTGTGCTCGAGCACGTAGTCGGGACTCACGGCTATACCGGCAAAGTTGAAAACGAGACGCTGACCTGTCTTGATCTTGTGAATAAATATCTGGAGCAATTAAAGAAGCTTGGCGTTTACGATAACTCCGTAATAATTATTACCAGCGACCATGGCAAGCATTATGTTCCTGATAATATGCCTATTTGGTATATCAAAAATATCAACGAACACCATGACGAAATGCAATACTGCAATGCGCCCATACATCACTCGGATTATCTTGCCACCGTTCTTGATACAGCCGGACTGACAGAAGAGGGCGACGAAGCGCTGTTCGGCAGATCGATATATCAGATCGGCGAAGACGAAGACCGCGAAAGACTTGTTTTCCAGACCAGGATATTTCCCTTTGTAGGAGCTCCTCCATGGAAAGAAGGTTCAAAGAAAGACGTGCTCAATTGTCTGTACGGATATTATTTCCGCGGAGGGCTTGACGAACTTGTTGAGCATGAAACCAACGACCCACCCGATATTTTCATCGAGGTCGACAGTGGCTATTAAGGCAACACCTGCAGCGAAAGCTCAGGATCCAGAAACAGCCGGGAATACGGTTAAGTATCATATTAAAGGTATAAAGCAAAAGCCTCGCAAACGTCGTGTTTGCGAGGCTTTATTTGGCAGGGGCAGAAGGGCTCGAACCCTCGGCACGTGGTTTTGGAGACCACTGCTCTACCATCTGAGCTATACCCCTATATTGGTGGGCCATCGGGGACTCGAACCCAGGACCGACCGGTTATGAGCCGGTAGCTCTGACCAACTGAGCTAATGGCCCCTATACAAAAATAATCAAGCAAACACCTTTGCTTGATTATTCCGTTTGCCCGAAAGGTCAAGGCAAACATAGGTATGGTGACCCGTGGGAGAATCGAACTCCCGTCGCCGGCGTGAGAGGCCGGAGTCTTAACCGCTTGACCAACGGGCCAAATTGGTGCACCATCGGGGACTCGAACCCAGGACCCACTGATTAAGAGTCAGTTGCTCTACCATCTGAGCTAATGGTGCATATAAGTCGGCGAAACCTATTTTACCGGGCCGTCGCCAGCCAAGTATCGTTGGCGAAGATGAGCTTAACTTCTGTGTTCGGCATGGGAACAG
>CAMNBY010000178.1 GCA_946533615.1 uncultured Clostridia bacterium | reverse complement strand
GGCGTCAGCCTTCCTGCGTCGAATTTAGGCAATCTGACGAAAAATCTGACTGCGCATCTTGCGCACAATGGTTGTGCGGTATTGCCTATAGTATTTTTATGATCTGCGGCGTATGATGCACAGTGCATCGTGCATTAAAAAAGCCCTGCCCTAACAGAACAGGACAAGACTGTGCTTGCTTATAAACCACCTATCGTCAAAAAGGAGCCGACACTCCCGCACCCGTAACGCAGGCTATGCGTCTCCGCTTACAATAATAACTTCGGCGGAGCCACTCGCAAGTGAACTTCATTCCGTTCTCCGTTTAACGCCGCTTTCAGCAGATGCGGTGTCTCTCTGAAAACCTCTGAGCGGAACTACTCTCTTGGTCATCGTGTTTGAATATAACTGAATTATACCACAGGCGCGGCGGCTTTTCAAGGGTCATACCGCTCTGTAACAAAAAATTTACAAACCGTGCTTGTGCAGCGGATCCCAGAGGTCGTCCTCGTCCTCCTCGTCCTCGATCACGTTGTAATTCTTTTTCGGATAGCCGATCTGCTCGGAAAGATTCTCGATGAGATAGAGCTTTGCGCGGGTGTCCTGAAAGCTGAGTGTCAGGCTCCCCTTTTCAAGCTCGCGGGCTTTGCGGGAGGAGGGCTCGGTGATAACGCCCGAGGTGTCGGCGCCGTCCTTGAAATAAAAGACCATGTTCCCTTGGGGGTCCTGCTCGCTTTTTTTGATGGCGTCATATTTTATCACGCAGGAAAAATACTTCCCCGAAAAGACACTGCCCTGGCGGTGCTCGAGGCGGTCGTCGAAGATGCGGGTGTAGCATTCGGTGCTTCGCGAAAGCGCGGAGTAGCGGTAAAGCAGCAGCGCCACAAAAATGTTCCCGCCGCCGATCAGCGCGAAGACTATCTTCAATATCAGCGGCCTGACGATGACCGCGATCACAAGTATCACGGCGCCAAGCGCAAGGCTTTTGTAAAGCCCCTTCTGCATTTTCCTGTGCTCGGCAAGGTCGTTTGCGGCTTTGAGCTGCTTGTCCCTGCGCGAGAGCTTTGGCGGATATTCATACAAGAGCATATCAGTTCTCCGTTTTGTTCAGCCTGTCGATGATGGCTGCAATGTCCGTCGGTACGTTTGCGATGTTTGTACAGCCTGCGTTCCTGAGCTCGGCTTCTCCGCGGAAGCCCCAGACGCAGCCGATGCTGCGGGTGCCCGTGTTCCTTGCTGTGATGATGTCCACGTCCGAGTCGCCGATGATAACGGTCTCGTCGGCGGTAAAGCCCAGCGCGGTCATGATGTACTGTATCACCGCAGGGTCGGGCTTGGTCGGAACGCCCTCGCGCTTGCCGACAACAAGGTCGAAGGTGTCGCCGAAGAAGTGCTTAACGATCCTGCACGAAAAGCTGTCGGGCTTGTTTGAAGCCACAGCGCATCTGATGCCGCGCTCACGCAGGGTGTCAAGCAGCTCTGAGATGCCGTCATAGGGTCGGGTCTTGTTGAAGCAGCAGCGCTCGTAATTCCGGGCAAACATTTCGTGCAGCCTGTCGATCTGCGCGTCAGAGCGGAGCTCCTCGGGCAGCACACGCTCGCAGAGCTTTCGTGTGCCGTTGCCGACAAAGTGATAGTATCTGTCTGTCTCGAAGGTCGGCAGGCCGAGCTCTTCAAGCGCCTTGTTCGTGGCGTCTGCAAGGTCACAGACGGAATTGACCAGCGTGCCGTCAAGGTCGAAGACCGCAAGTTTTATCTTGTTTGTCATTATTATCTCCTTATCTTTCTGTCATTCAAAGTCATCGTCGCGCCCCGTGTCAATGGTACACTGCACGCCCCTTTCGCCTATGTGCAGGATAGCCTCGCCTGCATATCTTTCATTTATCCCGATGAAAAAGCCGTAGAGCATTATATCTTCCTTCTTGCTCTCGGGCAGGGAGATAGATGTGATGTTATAGCCCTCGGGTCTGCAGCTCAGGGGCAGGCCGCGATAACCGCAGACATATTCAAGGCGGTCGAGCATTTTCTCGTTTATCATATCGTACATACCGTCCAGCCATTTGAGCTGCTTTGTTACAAAGACGATGTCGGGCACTGCCCTCCTGATATAGAGCTTGTATTCTGTAGTGCCGTTAAAGAGCGGCGGGTGCTCGCTTATGAGCCAGCTGCCGTTCTCGGTATCAATATGCTCGAAGCGCATGAGGCCGTAGGTGAGTGAGACCCCTTCATAATAAGTTGCGTGCAGGGCTCGCTGGGCGGCTTTCTTCTTTGCGACGCGCTTGGGGTCGGTCTTCTTGAACCAGATGGTGAACAGCAGCCAAAGAAGTATCGCTCCCTCGCAGAGTCCCGCGACGAGCCACTTTCTTTTGATGACAGCCCAGATCACAAGACCAACGGACGCAGGCAGCCACACGACCCACACCAGAAAGCCGATGCAGAAAAAGAACACGGCAATGTTTTCAAGGGCTTTCTTCATTCGGTCAGTCCTCCGACTTTGAAGCGAGCAGCGCCGAATACCTGTTCCTGAACTCGGTGAAGGTGCCGTTGTCGAGAGCTTCGCGGATACGCTCGGTGAGGGTGTTGTAGAAATAGAGGTTGTGCATTACGGAAAGGCGGCCTGCAAGCTGCTCACCGGCCTTGAACAGGTGCCTGATATAAGCCCGTGAGAAATTGCGGCATACGGGACAGTCGCAGTGAGTATCCAGCGGACGCTCGTCAAGCTTGTAGCGCTCGTTGCCTGCGTGCATGATGCCGTTCCATGTAAAGATAGTGCCGTGACGGGCGTTGCGGCTCGGCATCACACAGTCAAAGAAATCTATGCCTCTGTACACGGCCTCGATTATATTGCTTGGAGTGCCGACGCCCATAAGATAGCGCGGCTTGTCTTCGGGAGCGTAGGGAACGACCTCTTCAAGGATATGATACATCACTTCCGTGGGCTCGCCGACGGCAAGGCCGCCGATAGCGTAGCCGTCAAGCCCGAGCTCGCGGATGACCTTCATGTGCTCGATGCGCAGGTCGTCATAGGTGCAGCCCTGATTGATAGCGAAAAGCAGCTGATGAGGATTGATGGTATCCTCACGGGCGTTCAGCCTTGCCAGCTCGTCCTTGCAGCGCAGCAGCCAGCGCGTGGTACGCTCGCAGGAGGCCTTGGAATATTCGTAGGGTGCGGGGTTCTCGACGCACTCGTCAAAGGCCATCGCGATCGTTGAGGCAAGGTGGGACTGTATCCTCATGCTCTCCTCCGGTCCCATAAAGATAGCGCGGCCGTCAACGTGAGAGTTGAAGTAAACGCCCTCCTCCTTGATCTTTCGGAGCTTTGCGAGGGAGAAGACCTGAAAGCCGCCGCTGTCGGTGAGTATCGGCTT
>CAMNBY010000177.1 GCA_946533615.1 uncultured Clostridia bacterium | reverse complement strand
GCAACGTCAAGGAGAATTTGGGTAATATGACGGAAAGCTGGCAAGCAGATGATGTGCAGAGGCGTTAGCCGCGGGTCGTGCGGTGTTGCCACAATACATTGATATTATATTATACCACAAAATCAGTCTTATTTCAAGAGTTATGCCGCGATATTTTTGCACCGCCCTTAAAAGGCCGCAAAAAAATCCGTAAAAAAATTGAAATCCCCCCTTGACAAACGCTTTCAAATGTTGTATAATATATTTTGTCGCTGAACAATGCAGCATGGGAGCTTAGCTCAGCTGGGAGAGCATCTGCCTTACAAGCAGAGGGTCATAGGTTCGAGCCCTATAGTTCCCACCATTGCGGCCGGGTAGTTCAGCTGGTTAGAACGCCAGCCTGTCACGCTGGAGGTCGTGGGTTCGAGCCCCATTCCGGTCGCCATATTGCGGATTTAGCTCATCTGGTAGAGCGCCACCTTGCCAAGGTGGAGGTAGCGAGTTCGAGCCTCGTAATCCGCTCCAAATCGGCGTCATAGCCAAGTGGTAAGGCGTAGGTCTGCAACACCTTGATCCCCGGTTCAAATCCGGGTGGCGCCTCCAAAAAGCACGCTAAGGCGTGCTTTTTTTTAGGAAGGTGTGCTTTCTCGGGAGCAGCGAAAGACCGCCTGCGCCGCATATCATTCACGAGCCGCAAGGCTCTTTTTTGTTTCACGGGCTTATCCAAAGGCGGGAGGATACATGGAGAGACCGATCTTAGCAATAACAGCAAGCGAAACATCACAGACGCGGCAGCTGGCAAGAAGGCTGCGGCGCCATTTTTATGTCCATTTCTGTGATATAAGCTCTTCGATGCTGAGCAAGACTTTGAAAGCCCTGCGGCCCGATGCTGCGCTGATCGACCTGGCCGAGGCCGGCGGGGAGACGGCCTGCAAGCTCTGCGGGCTGCTCCACGAGCTGAAGGCTGTCGTGATCGACGTTTCGGCGCTCTCGGACGCAGACAGCGAGCCCTTTGACAGGAGCGCCTTTTTTCTTGCCGAGCCTGCGCCCGAGGACGAGCTTCCCGCGCAGGTTGCTGCCATTGTCGAAAACGGCATCGCTCTTGCGGAGCTGCTGCGTTTCAGGCCCGACGCTAACATCGGCGAGCTGCTCGGGCTTCTGCATCAGGCTTCGCCTGACACGGACACCGACGAGATCATCGGGCGGTTCGCGGCGTTTGGTGTGCCCGAGCAGTGGGTCATCGACTGCCTTTACGCTCCGCCGCTCCCCGCGAAGGAATTCGAGGTCGAGCAGGAGGCGGAAGACCCATTCTTTGTGCAGAATGCACAAGAGGGGTTCTTGTTTGACAAAAATACTGAATTCTTTGCCGAAAATCCTCTGCTGCCGCTTGAAAACTCTTGACTTCACGAGAGGGACGCGATATAATATAAGCAAGGTTAGCAAGCGCTAACCTTGCTTCAAGCGGAACGGTTAGCGTATGCTAATCATTATTTTTCGGAACAGAGTTAGCCTCTGCTAATCGCCAGCTGCGGATAAAAGCGGCGGGACGGAACATAATAGTATCTGAAAGGACAGACCCATGAAAAATATAGTTATAGTCGGCGGCAACGACCGAATGATAAGGCAGTACAAGGACATCTGCGAGGGTGTTGGTCTGAACGCGAAGGTCTTCACCCAGATGCGGGACGGTCTGAAAGACAAGATAGGCACTCCCGACCTGCTGGTGCTTTTCACGGGCAC
This sequence comes from uncultured Clostridia bacterium, assembly GCA_946533615.1. Taxonomy (GTDB): domain Bacteria; phylum Bacillota; class Clostridia; order Oscillospirales; family Ruminococcaceae; genus FB2012. The sequence goes on along the minus strand of CAMNBY010000177.1, from coordinate 911 downwards.
GACCTCGCACAAGATGGTACGCATGGCTCTGAGCGCGACAGAGAGCTCGGACACGGTAGTTGTAAGGTCGCACTCCAGCTCGGCCTCGGCGCTTAGGAACATACTGCAAAACCACGCTATCAGCGCATAAACGAGGGAACAAGAGGAAAACTATGTCAGAAGAAACGATAGTCAGGCTGTGCTCGCCGACGCTGGCGGGCATCAAGACAGCAAATATGTTCAGCTGTGAATGTGCGACCCGCGAGGAGCTTTGCCGAGAGGTCAGGCGCCTCAACGCAAGGCTTGGCAGCAAGGGTCTTCGGGTCCTGCCCCTGAGCCACAAGGGTGGCAGGGCGCTGATCTACATTTACCGTCCTAAGCTCCTGCGGCGTGATCTCGGGGGCTCCAGAAGCTCCGAGATGCTGAAGCGCGAGGGCTACACCTGCGGCAACGCAGACATCTGTGTGGCGGAGCTGGTGAAGCGTTTTCGCCGCTCGGACAGCTTCCCTCACGAGATCGGCCTTTTTCTGGGCTACCCTCCCGAGGATGTTTACGGCTTCATCCACCACCATTCCGAGGGCTGCAAATGCGTAGGCTGCTGGAAGGTCTACGGCGACGAAGCCGCAGCCCGAGCCACGTTCGCCAGGTACGAGCGCTGCACGGAGCAATACCTTCAGCAATACCGCAGCGGCAGGAGCGTTGAGAGCCTTGCCGTAGCAATGTAGAACGACAGATCCATTCCTTTCATAATATTCAAACCATAGAGAAAAGCCTTCGGTGGCCGAATCCCGAAGGTTTTTTTAATTCCCCCACCGGCTTTCGATCGAGCGCTTGGCAGGGTTTTGCGAGGCCTCCCCGGAGGGGAGGCAGTTTCACTTTGTGAATGAGGCGGCGGTGCAGCCGTCAGGAGAGCCTTGTTCCGGGTGGAACGT
>CAMNBY010000176.1 GCA_946533615.1 uncultured Clostridia bacterium | reverse complement strand
CCTCGGGATCGGAACGTCCAAGAAAGAGAAAAAACAGACGCCCGGTGTCAGAGTGATCGACGCCTCCGCGGGTCCCGAAAGGACCGTTTCCAAAAAATGGACATACCTGCGCTACGGGCTCTTCGGCGCCGTCGCGCTGCTCATTATCATACTGATAGTTATCCTTATCCTCCACGTCGCCTCGGGCAAGGGCAAGAAGCAGGCCAAGAACCTCGCCGAGTTCATCGGCAGCAAGGTCACCAACGCCGAGAACGATCTGGATATCCACCTCAAGGACAACTCTGAGTTCGCCGTTATCAACAAGATGGATACCTTCGATTATATTACCGAATCGGAGGACAGGATCGAGATCGACGACACTTCCTTCCCCGAGTGGACGGTAACTGTCATCAAGAACGATAACGAAAAGATCGAGCAGGTCGTCTATACCGACTACCGGATCCTGAAAGGCGACAGCAGGGGAAAGAAGGCCGACAAGCGCATCGACCTCGACAAGTTCGATAAAAAAGCCAAGATCTCTGCCGTGCTGGACGAGATAGATATGGACCCCTTCCGCATCACCTATGACGCCAGCTTCACAAAGTACGAGTTCAGATATTACTACAAGCTCGACAACGGCGATATGCAGAGTGTTATCCTCTGTGTCTCCGCCGACAGCAGCGACAAATACAGCTTCTATACCTCAGAGGATATTTTCCCCTTTTATTACGTTGGTTGAGGCGCATCAGTAGTTACAGAAATAATACAAATTGTTTCACAAAGCATACATTTTGCCGCTTGTTATTGACTTGCACAATAATAATTGATATTATATAATCTGGAACTTCACGGGAAGTTTCGGTCACTGTTTAGTTTAGCGATCGTTTTTATGTTAGGAGAGTTTTAATGGATCAAGCGCACAAGCTCTGTATGGGCTGTATGAACGAGCTGGACAGACACGGCGTCTGCCGCTATTGCAGCTATACCGATGATATACCGCATCTGCAATCATATCTTGCGCCGAGAACTATTCTCGACGACAGGTACATCGTGGGCAAGATGCTCTCGTATAACGGCGAGGGCGCCTCGTATATCTGCTATGATATGGTAAGAAAATGCAAGGCAGTTGTCAGGGAGTATATGCCCGACACCCTCTGTGAAAGGGAGCGCGGCACCCAGAACCTTATAATAAACCCCGACTGCCTCGCAAAATACAAGACCTATATGTCCGAGTTCGCCGATATGAACAAGGTGCTTTCAAGAATGAAGAACCTTACCCATATCTCCACGCCTACGGATATCTTTGTCGAGAATAACACCACCTACGTTATCCTCGAGTATGTCGAGGGCGTGTCGCTCAGAAAGTTCTTGCAGATGAATACGGGCTACCTCACATGGAACAGAGTGAAGAAGCTCTTTATGCCGCTCTTCACCACCCTCAGCATTATCCATAATGCGGGAATCCTCCACAGAGGCATCTCGCCCGAGAATATAATAGTCACCACCGAGGGTGAGCTCAAACTCACGGGCTTCTCCATAAGCTCCATCAGGACCTCGAACACGGGTCTCTCGCCCGAGTTCTATTCGGGCTATACCGCCCCCGAGCAGTATACCTCACTCGCATATCAGGGAACATGGACCGACGTCTATGCCGTTGCGGCTGTGCTTTACCGCATACTCACAGGCTGTATGCCTCTGGACGCCAACACAAGGCTCACCAACGACACTCTTGTGCCTGCTTCGCGCATTAACCCCGGTATCCCGACCTATGTTTCAAATGTCATCTCTCACGCGATGGCCGTAAGGGGCGAGGACAGGATCCAGACCATTAATGACTTCGTGACCCAGCTCTTCGACAAGCACTATCAGCTGGAGCACCAGAAGGGCGCCACACAGACTATCCCGATCCAGCGCCCCGCAGAAAGAGACCGCAGCCGCAAGCCCGCAAAGAAAAAGTCGAGCGCACTCTACGGCATTATCGTTTTTGCCTGCCTTGCTGTTATAATCGGCTTCGGCGCTTATCTGATGAAGCAGCTCATCTCTCCCGCCGACCGCAGCAGCACCAACAGCAAGCCCATCTATGACACCTCGGATTATATCATCGAGGAGAGCCAGGCTCCCGCTGCCGAATCCGCCGCTGACCCCGAAGCAAGCTCCAAGGCCGACCCCAACGCAGTCGTTGCGATCATGCCCGACCTCGTCGGCCAGCGATACGAGCAGGTGCTCAAGAAGTTCGGCGAGACCTTCGCTATCCATCCCGAGTATTTCTACTCCGATGACGTCGCAAAGGACGAGATCACCGAGCAGAGCATCGAGCCCGATACCGAGTACGACCCCAACGCAAAGCTTGAGCTTGAACTTAAAGTCTGCAAGGGCTCCGAGAGCGTACCCGTTCCCGATTACACGGGCATGACCTACATCGAGTACGCAAACCAGCTCAATTCGCTGGAGATCAAGTATAAGAAAAAGGAAGAATCCTCCGATACCGTTCCCAAGGGCAATGTTATCAAGACCGACATCGGCGTCGGCTATAACATAAACGTCAAGAACGGCGAGGAGCTCACCGTGACCGTTTCCTCGGGCAAGAAGGCGACCACCGCCAAGAAGAAGGACGCCGAGGAGAAGGAAAAGGAAGAATAACAGTTGAAATCATAAGGCAGTGTCGTTTTTGGCGGCACTGCCTTAAATATTAAAGAATTTACGAAAACGTTTTAATAATTTGCCCAAAAGTCTGTTAAACGCTTGACAATACACCCCGATTATGCTATTATAGTAATGTCAAAAATTGCGTATATTTATAAATATATACTAATGGAGGAATTATCATGGCACGTAGAATAGGCGTACTCACAAGCGGCGGCGACGCTCCCGGAATGAACGCGGTCGTTCGCGCAGTTGCAAGAGCAGGACTTCAGAAGGGCATGGAGGTCGTTGGTATCCGCAGAGGCTATGCAGGCCTTCTCGCAGGCGACGTAGTAGAGCTCACAGCCCGCTCGGTATCCGGCATAATGCAGCGTGGAGGCACCTGCCTGTATACAGCCCGCTGCCCCGAGTTCAGAGATATGGACGGCGTTAAGAAGGGCGTTGAAAAGTGCAAGGAGCTCAGCCTTGAAGGCATCGTAGTTGTCGGCGGTGACGGCTCGTTCAGAGGTGCCGGAGATCTTTCCTCTCTCGGTATTCCCTGCATCGGCGTCCCCGGAACCATCGACAACGATATACAGTGCACAGAGTATACCATCGGCTATGACACTGCCATGAATACAGCTATGGAAATGATCGACAAGATCCGCGATACCACACAGTCCCATGACCGCTGCTCGGTAGTAGAGGTAATGGGCAGAAAGGCAGGCTATATCGCAGTAAACGTCGGCATCGCAGTAGGAGCCGAGGCCGTTATCACCCTCGAGGAGCCCTACAACCTCAACAAGATCGCCGATGATATCCTCAGAGCCAAGAAGAACGGCAAGTTCCACTTCATCATCGTTGTTGCAGAGGGCGTCGGCCAGACCGATGTCATCGCAAGAACTATCCAGGAGATGACCGGCATCGAGTCCAGAGTCACTGTCCTCGGCCATGTTCAGAGAGGCGGCTCGCCCACAGTCCGCGACAGAGTTCTTGCTACCGAGATGGGCTATCACGCTGTTGAGCTGCTCGAACAGGGCATCGGCAACCGCATCGTTGGCCTCAAGGACGGCAAGGTCTATGACGTTGACCTCCAGGAAGGCCTTGCAATGAAGAAGGAATTCATCCAGCGCAGATATCAGATCCTCAACGATACTGCGTTCTGATAACAAATCACAAGATAAGAGTAGAGAGCATAGCGTTAAGTGCCCTTCGGACGGGGAGTTGCCGTTGGGACGAAAAGGCATAGCCTTGCGGTCTTGTTCTCGCATCCCGCTGAATGTGTAATTGAAGCTATAAAAAACAGCTCCGTTATGCACGACACGGCAATCAACGGAGGTGTTTTTTTATGAAAAGATTTCTGTCATCGTTTGTTGAATCCTTCTGCTCTCTTAAAGATCTGCGGACGCTTACAACAGCAGGTATGCTGCTTGCAATGGCCGTCGCGATAAGAACGCTTTCCATCGACGTCACGCCCGACCTCAGGATAAGCTTCACCTTTATCCCGATAACCGCGATAGCAATGCTCTACGGGCCTGTGGTCTGCGGCGCATCGACCTTTATCCTCGATTTCCTCGGGTATATCATCACCAACAAGTCGGCCCGCTTTTACAGCCCTCAGCTTGCGGCGGTCGTCATTCTTTCGGGCGTCGTCTACGGCCTGCTGCTCTATAAGTGCGATTTCAAGAAGGAGCGCATCAAGGGCTGTGTAATGATAATACTATCCTGCCTGATAGTGGCCCTGCTCTGTAATTCGCTGCTGAACACTTACTTCCTCTACACCCTGTATGTAAACAAGGACTTCTCACCCTTCCACAGCGGCGACATGAGCGCCTTCTGGGCTTATATGCTCCCGAGGCTCGTCAAGAACCTGATCGAATTTCCGATACGGACGGTTATCCTCTGCCTTCTCCTGCCTGCGATAAAGCTGGCCTATGATAAAGTTCAGGCGCAGTTCAGAAAGAACGAAGCAAAATAAAATGATAAAGCAGCCCTCGATGAGAGCTGCTTTTTTTGTGCCTGTTCACTTGTTCCTGATAATTACCTCGGCGTTCGTTTCCATCACCGAGTCTTCGTTGATGATCTCGCCGATGCTGTCGGCAACGATCCTGCCCGAGCGGGGATTTTTGACCGAGTCGATGTGCCCGATGACCTCCGCCTCTGTGTCGGAGTATTCAAATGACAGA
>CAMNBY010000175.1 GCA_946533615.1 uncultured Clostridia bacterium | reverse complement strand
TCAAGGAGAATTTGGGTAATATGACGGAAAATATGCAAGCAGATAGCGTGCAAAGGCGTTAGCCGGTGGTTGTGCGGTGTTGCCTTAATATGGGAAAATAATGCACTTTTTTAGGAGGCTGATCTGTATGAAAAAATTACTGGCGCTGATAGCGCTTTCGGCGGTGCTGCTTGCAGGCTGCGGAAAGAGCGATGATTCCGATAACGGCGTTAAGCCCTCGCAGACCGCAAAGCAGGTGGGCAGCGCAAAGACTGCCGAGTCAGCACCCGCCGACTCTCCCGCAGACACGACCGCCGAGGCCGCCGCTCCCGAGGGCACCACGACAGAAGCACAGCAGACACCCGCTGCCGCAGGCGGCATTCTGGTAGCATATTTCACGCCCGCGGAGAACGGCGAGAACGACGCGGTCTCTTCCGCCTCGAAGGTGAATTTCTGGGGCGAGGAAATGGGCAACGCCGAGGCTATGGCAAACGTCATCGCGGCCTATACGGGCGGCGACCTGTTCTCGATACAGACCGTCAAGGACTATCCGCTCGACTATAACGCCCTGGTGGACGACGCCAAGGCAGAGCAGACCGCAGGCGAGCTGCCCGAGCTTGCCACAGCCGTTGACGTAAGCGGCTACAGCACGGTATTTGTGGTCTATCCCGTATGGTGGTACACGATGCCCCAGCCGATCTACTCCTTCTTCAACGAGTACGATCTTTCGGACAGAAAGATAATCCCCGTGACCACCCACGGCGGCAGCGGCCTTGCCGATTCTGTCGAGAGGATAAAGGAGCTCGAGCCCTCGGCGACGGTCGGCGAAGGCTACGACGTCAGGGACAGCGACATCGGCAGCTGTCAGGAGGAGCTGGAGAGCTGGCTGAAGGACAGCGGCTTCTGATCGGGCGGGATATATCGTTCTCGAATAAGAGGAGTTTTCTCTTGCGCTCTGTCTGACTTGACCTTCGTTTTTTTGTAGTTTCTTCCATATTTTTTGCTATCTTCCTGTTTTTTTTCGCTCCGATTTACTTTGATGATGAAATGAGTTATAATATAACAGAAGAACAAGTAAACAAAGCTTGAAGATCAGGCCGTCCGCAAGGGCGGCTTGTTTTTTTTGCGCACAAAAAAGCGGATAGCCAAGGCGCCGCCTCAGCTATCCGCTGTCTGTTATTCCAGCTTGTATTTTTCAAGATCCTCAAAGAGCGCTGCAAGGCTCAGGTCGGCCTGTTCTTCGAGGCTGAGGCTATCGGCCTGTCGGCGGAGGGCTTCGGTCTCTTTTGCCTTCTGCTCCTCCTCGGGAGTAAGGGGTACCGCAGGCGCCTCGGTCTTTGTCAGAGCCCGATACTGCTCCACGGTCTCCCACGGCTTGATGCCGACGATGGACATATTGTCGGTGCTGCCGTTGCGGACTGCCAGCTCGCACAGCGCCTCAAGCTTTTCACCGAAGCTCTTGCCCTCAAGCTGGAGCGCTATCTCGATCTCGTCCTGAGAAACAAAATCCGACACGCCGTCAGACATTATTATCACCACGTCGTCCTCGTCGCGCCCGAAGGGTACGGGGAACTCGATGTGCTCGATGTTCGGCCTTTGCAAAACGCTGCCAAGCGACGAAACGATCGCGTTGCGGAGGTCGGGAGAAAGCTCCCGCGCAGTTTCGATCTCGCCCTTCTCGTAGAGGAAGCGCCCGTAGGTCTGGTCAACCGAGATCTGTCGCACCTCGCCGTCTGTGTAGCGGTACATTCTGCTGTCGCCTGCGTTGTAGCCGACGGCGGCGCCGTTCTCGTCCACGGCAAGCAGACAGATGGTGGTCTGCATATTCACCGTCTCCTGACGCGACACGCCCGTTCTTACTATTTTATTGTGTATCTGCATAAGCGTGTGGTCAAGGTTCACCGAGGAATCGTAGTCCGTGCAGGCAAGGGTGCTGACGCAGATCTCCGAGGCAAGCTCGCCTGCCTGTTCGCCGCCCACTCCGTCACAGACCGCCGCAAGGAACGGCGCGATGCACACGGACGAGTAGCCGCCCTTTGTCACACAGACACGGTTCACCAGCAGGGAGTCCTCGTTGTGGGAGCGGTACTTGCCCTTGTCGGTGTAGCCGTAGATGTAATAGTTCATGTTCAGTATCCTTGATAGTAGTTATCGTTCCTGTTTTTCAGAAGCGCTTCTGGCCTTTCAGCTGCTTGCGCTCGTCAAGCTTTATCGCCCTTATCCTCTGCCTCAGCGGAAGCACCAGCGAGGGCGACACAGATATCTCGTCGATACCCATTTTCAGAAATTCTTCGGTAAGGTTCAGGTCGGCGCCCAGCTCGCCGCAGACCCCGACAGGTATGCCGAAGCGGTGAGCGTTGTCGCATACCATAGCCATGAACCTTAGCAGGGCGCGGTGTGTCTTTTCCTCAAAGTAGTTTTCCAGCAGCAGGTTCTGCCTGTCAACGGCCATGACGTACTGCTCGAGGTCGTTTGTGCCGATGCTGAAGAAATCCACTTCCTGTGCCAGCTCGTCGCTGAGTATCGCGGCGGCGGGAGTTTCGATCATTATGCCGATCTTTATGTCCTCGCGGAAGGGCTGGCTCCTGGCACGGAGCTGGGTCTTCGCTTCTTCGATCAGAGCCTTCGCCCTGTGTATCTCTTCCATATCCACGATCAGCGGCAGCATGATAGCAAGCTTGCCGTACATCGACGCTCTCAGCAGAGCGCGGAGCTGTGTTTTGAACATCTCCGGCCGCATCAGGCAGAGCCTGATAGACCGCACTCCGAGCGCGGGGTTTGCTTCCTTCGCGAGCCCGAAATAAGAAATGTTCTTGTCGGCGCCCGCGTCCATCGTCCTGATGATGACGGTCTTGCCCTTCATCTGTTCAAGCACCTGGCGGTAGTTGTAGAACTGCTCCTCCTCGTCGGGCATCGAGCTGCGCCCGAGGAACAGAAACTCGCTCCTGAAAAGTCCGACGCCGCCTGCGTCGTTCTCGTGTACGTTCGCGATGTCCTTCATTCCGCCTATGTTGGCAAAGACCTCGATCTCTGTTCCGTCGAGGGTCACGTTCTTGCGGCCCTTGAAGCGCTTGAGGAGCTCTTTCTTCTTGGCTTCCTCTTCTTCGATAGTGTCCAGCTGACGGGAGGTCTCCTCGTCGGGCTCGACAAAGAGCCTGCCGTTGAAGCCGTCCAGCACGGCGCTTCTGCCGTGCATAGAGCTTAAGTCTCCTGCACCCACGCCGATGATCGCAGGGATATTCATTGTTCTTGCAAGGATCGATGTGTGAGAGTTGGTCGAGCCGTAGCAGGTCACGATGCCAAGCACGTTGGAAAGATCCAGCTGCATGGTCTCCGAGGGATAGAGGTCGTCGGCGCAGAGTATCACCTTTTCGTGGAGCTCTATTGTTTTCTGCTGCTTGTCCTGTATGTGTCTTATAAGCCGGTCGCTGACGTCCTTGATATCCGTCGCCCGGCCCTTGAAGTAGTCCGAGGTCATTTTTGTGAAGGTCATTGCAAAGTCACGCGCAGTCAGAGCCACAGCATAGTCTGCGCTGTAGCAGTCCATTTCGATGCGCCGCTTTATGGTCTTGCAAAAGGCATCGTCGGACAGCAGCATCTTGTGTATCAGGAAGATGCTGGCCTCGTTCTCGCCGACCTTTGAGATAGCCTGCTCGTACAGATCGTCAAGCTCTGCGGTGGCCTGCTCACGGGCAAGCTCGTAGCGCTCGAGCTCTGCTTTTGTATCGCTCACTGTCCGCTTTGAAACAGTGGTCTCGTCCTGCCTGTGATAGTACAAAGGCCCTCTTGCAATGCCGCCAAAGACAGCCTTGCCGTTCAGTGTCTTCATTACTGTCTTTTGCACCTCCGTTCTGTTTTGGTGTCTCCGAATCATTTTTAGGCCACAGGCATATATACCTAAGTATATTGTATTACTTTTCTCATAAAATTACAAGAATTTTACTGAAAATTAACATTTTGTTAAGTATTTTGTCTGCGTTTCGCGGCGCTCTGCTGCCTATGAATATCCCGCTGCCTGTCCGAATATATATCAAGCAGAGGACAAACTTCATATCACAAAAGGAGCTGCTGAGATGAACGAAAGAAAAAACGCCGCCTTCGCGGAGCCTGTCGGCCTTACCAAAGCAGAGGCAAGGCGGCTGCTCAACCGCGACGGCGGTAACGTGCTTGAGGAGAGAAAAAAGCGCAGGGCTGCCGCTGTGTTCGCGGGTCAGTTCAAGGACGTTATGTCGCTGATACTGATGGTCGCGGCGGCGGTGTCGGCGCTGCTGGGTCAGGCAGGCGACGCCCTGCCGATACTTGCGATACTTGTGATGAACGCCGTGCTTGGCTTCGTTCAGGAATACCGCTGTGAAAAGACGCTGGAGCGCCTGTCCGAGCTTACGGCGCCCACCGCCAGAGCCTACCGTGACGGAGAGCTTATGCGCCTGCCCGCAGCCGAGCTCGTGGCGGGAGATGTAGTCGAGATCTCTGCGGGCGACAGAGTCCCCGCGGACTGCGCGGTGCTTTCGTGCAGCGCTCTGCTCTGTGACGAGAGTATGCTCACGGGCGAATCGGCAGGGGCCGAAAAGCGCCCGAGAAGCACCGAGACCGACACCGAGACGCCGAGCCTGCCCTACATGGTCTATATGGGGACGGTGTGCACAAGAGGCAGTGCGAGAGCAATAGTCACCGCCACGGGCAGGCGGACACAGATGGGCAAGGTCTCGGGGCTGATCGCCGATGCGGGCGGAGACCTCACGCCCCTGCAAAAGAAGCTGGGCGAGCTCGGGCGGGTGCTGGCGCTTATCTGTCTTGGGGTCTGCGGACTGGTGTTTGCGGCAGGGGTGCTGCGCGGCGAGCCTGTGTTCAATATGCTGATGACGGCGATCTCCATCGCGGTCGCCGCTATCCCCGAGGGGCTGCCGGCAGCCGTGACCATAGCGCTTGCTCTGGCGGTGCGCAGGATGCTCAGGCGAAACGCCCTGATAAACAAGCTCCATTCGGTGGAGACTCTCGGCTGTGCGGGAGTTATCTGCACCGACAAGACAGGCACCCTGACGATGAATTCCATGACAGCCCGAAAGGCCATTACCTGCGGCGAGAGCCTGTGCGAATACACGCTCTCCGAGAAAGGCGCCGAGACCCCCGAGGGTGCGGCTGTTGTGTGGGAGTCGAGGGCGCTGTCAGAGCTGATGCTCTGCGCTGCTGTCTGCAATAACGCAGCCGTCACGAGGGAGGCACCCAAGAACGCCCGCGACCGAGGCGGCAGAGGGGCAGCGCACATCGAAGGCGACCCCACAGAAGCCGCTGTGCTTGCCGCCGCTTTGAACTGCGGAGTTGAGGGGGCAGCTCTCAGGGCGCAGCGGGTCTCGGAGGAGCCCTTCGACAGCCGTACCCGCAGAATGTCCGTGACCGTCGAAAGCGAGAGCGGCCCCGTCACCTACCGAAAGGGCGCCCCCGATGTTATCCTGCCGCTTTGCGCTTATGTATGGCAGGGAGAGCAGCAGGCGCCGCTGAGGCCGCAGCTTGTGTCGGCGCTGTCCAGACGCGCCGAGGAGCTTGCCTCTGAGGGAATGAGGCTGCTTGCGTTCTCGCAGACCGTCGAGGGCAGGGAGGTGCTGCTGGGGCTTATGGCTCTCAACGACCCGCCCAGACCCGAGGCCGAGGCTTCTGTCCGCGAGTGCTCACGGGCAGGGATTCGCACCGTGATGATAACGGGCGACCACAAGCAGACCGCCTGCGCCATCGCAAGACAGACGGGCATTCTCCGCGAGGGCGGAACGGTTTTCACGGGTGCAGAGCTTGACCGTATGAGCGACGAGCAGCTTGCCGAAGCTGTTGACACCGCCTCTGTCTTTGCAAGAGTGACGCCCGAACACAAGCTGCGCATCGTCAGGGCTTTCAAAAGCCGCGGTCAGGTCTGCGCGATGACAGGCGACGGCGTCAACGATGCTCCCGCCCTTAAGGAGGCCTCGATCGGCGTTGCGATGGGAAAGAGCGGCACCGATGTTGCAAGGCAGGCCGCCGACTGCATTCTGCTGGACGATGATTTTTCCACCCTCGTCAGCGCTGTGCGCGAGGGCAGGACGATCTATCAGAATATCCGCAAGTTCGTGAGGTATCTGATCTCCTGCAACATCGGCGAGGTGCTGACGATGCTGGGCGGGATAATCATGGGGCTGCCGATGGTGCTGGTGCCCTCGCAGCTTCTGCTGATAAATCTTGTGACCGACGGCCTGCCTGCGGCTGCGCTTGGCTGCGAGCCCGCCGAGGACAGCGTGATGAACGAGCCGCCGCGACGCGAGCAGGACAGCTTTTTCAGCGGCGGCCTGCTTTACAGAATGACCCTGCGCGGGGTGCTGATCGGGATAATGACGCTTGCGGCCTTCACGCTGCTGCTGCCGTCCTGCGGGCTTGCCGCCGCGAGAACAGGCGCCACGGTCACGCTCGTCCTCTCGCAGCTGATACACGTTTTTGAGTGCAAGAGCGAGACCCGCCCTATCTACAAACTGCGCCTCACAGACAACCCGCTGCTGATCGGGGCGGTGCTGCTCTCGCTTGCGGTGCTGGTCGGCTGTATGGCTGTACCCGCTCTTGGAGCGGCCTTCGCCCTCACACATCTTAGCCTCAAGGCGTGGCTGATCTGCATCGCCCTCTCGGCAGCCGTCCCCGCAGCCGCGCTGTTCATCAGGTGCTGAATAGATCAATTAAAAAGTAAAAGCCCCCTTGGGGGCTTTTGCTTTGGGCGGTAAAGTATGCTTATCCCGATGACGTTCCGCCGCCATTGAAGCAGCAAGCCCTCTCTGCCGTCGGCAGCACCCCGCGAGCAACTTGGCGCCGGGAATGTGTTGACAGGCGGCGGAGATAGTGGTATAATAAAAGAAAACATAATTGTCGGAAGAAGTTTAGGAGCTGCAAGTAAGAATTATCCTTTTAAGCTTCCGGACGGAAATCACGGGAAAGTTTTAGAAGGATCTGAAATTACAGACATTGTTACTTTTGCCGGAAAAGGAACTAATAATCAACTTGAATATCATATTCCTGCTGAAAAATGGGAAAAAGTGAGAGGAACAGCTTATATCAGAGCTGGAAATCAAAACAAAAAAGCAGAATTGCATTGGTATGAAGCTGAGGGTGAAAGAGTGGAAATGAAGGTGAAGAGATACTATGAAGACGATGAAAGTTAGGTATATTGGTGACGACAGCAGCCCGTTATCCCTTATAACCGGCAAGATCTATACTTGTATTGGCCAAGAATATGATCGCTATAGAGTCATTGATGAGACAAATGAAGATTATCTCTATCCTATCGAAGACTTTGAAATAGTTGAAATATGATATAATGTAGGTAAGATAAGAGAGGGTATCAGAGGTGGAAGAATTCGTCCCCGTCCACACGCCGATGGTTTGACAAGGTTTATACCTGAGAGATGCAGGAGAATGGGACGCCTGCCTGATAACCACTCTTTCAAGAGCCGCTTTGGGGAACCAAGGCGGTTTTCTTATACCCAAAAACAGAAAGTATATCAGCGTCACGCCCTCGGGCTTGGCGCTGTTATTATACCCTATGCTCCCTCAGCGCCTGCGCTGCCGGTATTCGTATACCGCAAGCAGGTAGATCACTGCGGCGGCGATGTTGGCTGTCATCATTTCCACACTTCCTTTGCATCACACGATGCCTGCGCAGAGCTCGTCGGCGCGGACGTAATATCCCTGTGGCTGTGAGCAGACGGGGCACTGCTCGGGAGCGGTATCGCCCTCGAAAACAAATCCGCAGTTAAGGCAGACCCACAGCGTACTCTCGGCCTCCGAATAAAGCCTGAACTCACGCGCAAGCTCGCAGTAGTAGGAGAATCTTGCGCCGTGGCTGTGCTCGATCCTGGCGATGTTCCCGAATACCTGCGCTATGCTGTCAAAGCCTTCCTCGCGGGCGGCCGCTGCAAAGTCGGGATAAATGCTGCGGGCTTCGTTCTGCTCGCTGTCAAAGGCCGCCTGTAAAAGCTGTGCCGCGTCGTCGGGAAGCGCAGATGGGTAATCGGCGTCTATCTGTGTTTTGCCGCCGCAGCCCTGCATAAGCGAGAAGAAGACCTCGGCGTGCTTCTGCTCTTGCTCCGCCGTGAATTCAAAGAGCCTTGCCACGCTGAAAAGCTTCTGCTGCCGCAGCTTCTCCGCCGACATTCTGTACCGTGCTGCGGCCTGAGTCTCGCCCGCCCATGCCCGCATAAGGTTTTCCAAAGTCCTGCTGTTTTTAAGCTCCATTTTTTGTCTCCTTGTCATATTTTTTTGTATGCCGTTCTCCGCCGCGGTATAAGGCGCTCTGAGATCACATCGTCAGAGTTCCGCTCTCGCTCTCAAAGAGTATCAGTATCTGCTCCTCCTTGCCTGTGAGGGCGTTGAAATAAACTATGACGTGGGTGCCGTCGGGGGCCTCGCATTTGAACTCATAGCACAGCAGCTCCTCCTCGGAGTCCGAGGGTATCACGGCAAGCCCGCGCGAGAGCATTCTGAGCTTCGGGCTGAGCTGCTGCTGAACGTCCAGCACCGACTTCTTGCTTTTCGGAAGCTGACGGCGCGTGTGGTTCACAAGATACCCGCGGCAGTCAAGGCCGAGCACCTCTCCGTTGTCCATCGCCACCGAGACTTTGATAAGATCGGTGTAGCAGCAGATGTCGTTCTGATAGTAGGCGTAGTTCACGGTCATGATGTTGGCGGTGTTTTCGTAATACGTCCTGCGCATCGAGGTGAAGCCCCTGTCCTCGAGCAGCTTGTCCGCCGCCGCAAGGGCGTCCTCGTCGGAGATAGAGTTCGTCATGACCTGGCGGCTTTTCAGGAAGTAGGAGATATAGCCGCCCTGTTTTGTTATCGAGCAGGTCGCCGTGCCTGCTTCGTCCCCGAAGAGATACGAGGGCATCTTGCCGTCCTCCTCGCCGATGAGCTCGATGTCGCCGAGGTCTACGCCCATCGCAAAGCCTGCGCGCTCGTGTGCCATTTCCCGGGAAATCTCGCTTTCGTTTTCAAGCATCAGCGGGCGCTTTTCAAGAATGTGGTCGGAGAAGGGGCCGTCGTAGATCAGAGTCGGGTAGGAGTCGAATCCTTCCTCGAAGTCCGTGAAGCCGTCGGTGACGGTCGGAGAGTCGAGGTCGTCGTCCTGCTCGCTGAGCGCTTCGGAGAGGTCGATCTCGCCGCCCGAGATGCTGTTCTCCAGCGACCACATACCGTCGCGCAGCTTGCGCGAGTAGTCGTAAAGGGCGGAGAGGTTGTCGTATTCCTCGTCGGAGATAGCCCCGCCCTCACGCACCTTCTCGCTCATCGCGAGGGAGTAGTTCCCGACCTGAGATAGGAACTTGTAGGTGTTGCTCAGCTCTGCGCTGCCGACGGGCAGCTGTGCCAGCGCAGCCTTTGCAGCCGACGAGTCCCGCCAGAGCTGCTGCGAGAGCTGCTGGTGCATATCCGCAGTACCGGCGTAAAGCTCCTTTTGCAGGGTGTTCGAGATGTTGTCCGCCGCCGTGGAAAGCTCCTCCAAAGCGCGCAGGTAGCTGTTTTGCAGCGACAGCGAGGCCTGTGCGCTCCGCCGCGAGAGTATCAGCCCGTTCACGGCCATCACGACGGCCGCCGCAGCGGTCAGGCTGAATATCCTTATCAGTGTTCTTTTTCTCATAGCTCCTCCGATTGTACAGATAATTGTACATAACAAATATTATAAGTCCAATAATATGGATTTGAATTATGATTATCTCAAAAGCGAAGAATTAAAATAAAGTCCAAATAACCGTACTCGTTATGCGCTTTGCAGCTGTCCCGAAATTTGTACTGACAGTATATATCTGCAACGCCTGCGCAAAAGAATACAAGTACAAATAATAGTACATAAATATTTGAAGTCCGATTTGGTGTACAATTATTATGCTTCACATTATTCTTATTATTCGTTCACATCGGGAGGTTGAAAAATGTTTCGGCTTGTGCTATAATATATAATGAATAAATATGCGAAAGGAAATGTATCAAATGATATACTTTGATAACGCCGCCACCACAAAGCCCTGCGAGGCTGCCGTGGCTGCGGTGTGCAAGGGGCTCGAGGACTTCGGCAACCCCTCATCGCTTCACGGGCTCGGACTGGCTGCCGAGCAGCACCGCGAACACGCCCGACACATCATCGCTCAGGCGCTGGGAGCAGCGGACGAGGAGATCTTTTTCACCTCCTGCGCTACCGAGAGCAGCAACACCGCAATCATGGGCGCAGCACATTCCGTGGGCAGGCGAAAGAAAAAGATAGTCACCACGGCGGTCGAGCATCCCTCTGTCGAGAACTGCTGCAAGGCGCTCGAGGACGGCGGCTTCACGGTTGTTCGCGTCGCGCCGCGAGAGGACGGCGCCGTCTATGCCGAGGACATCATCGGGGCAGTTGACGACGATACCTGCCTTGTGACCTGTATGCACGTCAACAACGAGACGGGCGCTGTCGTCCCGATCGAGAAGGCTTTCAGAGCGATACGCAAAAAATACCCGCAGGCGCTGCTGCACTGCGACTGCGTCCAGAGCTTTATGAAGCTTCCGCTGACAGCCAAAAAGCTCGGTGCCGATCTTATCTCTCTGAGCGCTCACAAGATACACGGGCCGAAGGGCATAGGTGCTCTGTATATCCGCAAGGGCGTACATATACCGCCGCTGATGCTCGGCGGCGGACAGGAGAAGGGCTTCCGCTCGGGAACGGAGAGCATTCCGCTGATAATGGGCTTCGGCGCCGCCTGCGAAGAGCTTTCAAAGACGGTCGATGAGCGTTATCGCCATGCCGACGAGCTGAGAAGCTGCCTGACAAAGCGCTGCAAAGATAACGGCATCGCCGTGAACAGCCGCCCCGATGCCAGTCCCTATGTGGTAAGCATCGCGGTCAAAAGCCTGCGCTCCGAGGTGCTGCTGCATTTTCTTGAGCAGCGAGGCATATATGTCTCGAGCGGTTCGGCCTGTTCAAAGGGCAAGAAAAGCTCGGTCATCGCCGAGTTCCATGTTCCCGACGAGCTCCGCGACAGCGTGCTGCGCATCAGCTTCTCGGCCGAGAACACCGCCGCGGAGATAGATGAACTGATAGACTCTGTGCTAATTGCACAAAGCAGCCTTGCAAAAATAAGGTAATATAACGAGAACAAATTTTTCATACTATTATAATATATAAGAATGTCGGAAAGGAAAGAAAAATGATGAAAGAACTGGTACTTTGCAAGTACGGAGAGATCGCCCTCAAGGGACTGAACAAGAGCACCTTCGAGAGCGTTCTGGTCAAGAACATAAAGCGCCGCCTTCACAGCCTCGGAAAGTTCGAGATCACCCGCTCCCAGTCAACGGTCTATGTCGAGCCGATGGACGAGAGCATCGACATGGACGAGGTCATGCACAGGCTGAGCCGCGTGTTCGGTATCGCCAAGCTCGCACGGGCCGCAAAGGTGGACAAGGATATGCCTTCGATAATCGCAGGCACGATGGAGTATCTTGACGAGGCCTTTGAAGATGCATCGACCTTTAAGGTCAACGCCAAGCGTGCGGACAAGAAGTTCCCGCTGAAGTCTCCCGAGATCTGTGCCGAGCTGGGTCACGAGATACTGGAGCGCTACCCCGAGATGAAGGTCGATGTCCACGACCCCGATGTGCTCGTGACGGTCGAGATCAGAGAAAAGCACGCCTTTGTGAACGCGATCAGAGTTGACGGCGCAGGCGGCATTCCCGTCGGCACGGGCGGCAGGGGAATGCTGCTTCTGTCGGGAGGCATCGACTCTCCCGTGGCAGGCTACATGATCGCCAAAAGGGGAGTCGTAGT